>DVKN01000269.1 GCA_018716005.1 Candidatus Scatomorpha stercoravium | reverse complement strand
TGACCGCGCCCTCGCCGTAGACGTAGGGCATCTGCTTATTGACCTGGACTATCACGGTGTCGTAGTAGTCGAGCATATCCCCGCCCATGGGAGAGGGGCCGAGGGAAATCATGCCGTTCTCGTCCGGCTCGGTGCCGGCGGCGAGGAGCACGTTGCCGCGGTGGGTGACGGTGCGGTCGCGGGTGGTCTGGGAGAGGTGTATCGGCTGATACGGGAAGTGCGAGCCGTAGCCCACGAAGGCCCTCTCCACGGGGCCGTAGAAGAAGCTCTTGACGTTCAGGTGGCCGTTGTACTGCGGCAGGCCCAGCTTGTAGGGCTTGAAGCCCGCGCCGTGATAGAACTCCACATTCTCCAGATTCTCCAGGGAGTAGTCGGCCAGCGCGTCGAGGAACTTATAGGGCACGCCCGTGGCGATGCCGGCGCAGAGCGTGTCGCCGCTCTTTATCTTGCGCACCGCCTCGTCCATGCCGACGAGCTTCGATGCGTACTTTTCTCTCCAGTCCATGCTTATCCCTCGTACTGCTTATCGTAATTGGCCTGCATGCAGAGGACCTGCTTGATGATGAAGTCGCAGGCGGGGGTGGGGATGCCGAGCTGCTTGCCGTACTCGGCGATGGCGCCGTTGAGGGTCATTATCTCGGTCTGGCGCTTGAACATCAGCATATCCTGCGCCATGGAGGGGTAGTAGTCGACGATGCCGTTACCGCCGGACTGCTTGACGCCCATCATGAAGGTCTTGGGGTCCATCGGGCAGCCCTTCGCGGTGGCGACGGCGCAGCACTCGCTGACGACCTGGATGACCATCTGCAGGCCGTTGGGGTCGGCGAGGAGGTCCTTGACCTTCAGGCGGGTGATGGCGCTCAGGGGGTTGAAGGTGGCGTTGACGACTATCTTCGTCCACAGGGCCGGGCGGACGTCGTCCCAGAACTTCGCCGGGCAGCCGCCGTCGATGAAGCACTTCTCGAGGTGCTTGCCGGCGGCCTGGGTGAGCTCGTTATTCTCCATCGCGCCGAAGTTCATCTGAATCTCACCGGCGCCGGGGCTGGAGATGCACTTGCCGGGGCCGTCCAGGGCGGTGCCGAGGACGCCGGAGCCGTAAATGACGCGGCCCGCGCCGACGGCGGCGGCCAGCTTGTCCTCGTTGCCGAGGCCGTTGAGCAGGCTGACGAGGACGGTGTTCTCGCCGATGCAGGGCTCCGCGGTCTTGATGGCGCTCTCGAGCTGGGTGGCCTTGGTCATGAAAATTACGATGTCCATCTTGCCGATATTCTCGGCGTCGTAGGCGGTCTTGTAGCCGGTGACCTGATATTCCTGGTCGGGGTAGATGACGAAGGTCAGGCCGTCCTTCGCAATCTTGTCCATGTGCTCCTTGTAGGGGTCGACGAGGGTGATGTCTGCCCCGCCGCGGCGGAGATAGCCTGCGAACACGCTGCCGGCGGCGCCGGAACCTATCATCGCTATTTTCATTGATGTGCCTCCTTTTTCGATTTGGGCCCCGGTATCGCCGGAGCCCTCTGACACTGGGCTTATGCTATCACGTCTTTGTCGGAATTGTCCAATCTTGCCGCACTTGGGCCCCCTCAAGGCATTAAAATATACAAAGACGAAAGATAAGCGCCCCAGCGGGCCAAAATTCGTCGGACAGGAGTATGATTTTGTCCGTTTCCCCGGCAATGCGCATAAAAAAAGCGGCATCCCCAAAAAATTTTTCGGGGATGCCGCCAAAAATTTAACTCACTTTCAGCCCGTGTAGGCCTCCGAGCGCTGCAAATTGCGGTTTTGCAGGCAGGAATTGGCGCAGAAATCTATGTGCTTGTCCATAGCCGAGCGGGCAAGGTCGGGAAAACCGAACTTTATGGCCCGGTAGATTGCAATATGCTGGCTGCCGAGCAGCAGCAGATTGTCCGGCTGGCGCTCGCCGGCGAGGAAGCGGTTCGTCCTTATCGAGAGGTACTCGACCGTCTTGGAGATGGCCTCGTACATACGGAGCAGGTACTCGTTGCGGGTGGAGCGTATGAGCAGGCGGTGGAAATCCATATCCAGCTCGGCCGTGATGCGGATGTCCGGCTCGATGCCCGACTGCCCGTCCACATAGTTGCGCAGGGCCTGCTGGAACTCCTCGGCCAGGCGGCCGAGCTCCGTGAGGTCCACGTTCCAGTTCTTCTCGGCGCAGAGGTAGGCGGCCATGCCCTCGACGCTCTTGCGCGCGACGAAGAGGCTGGATATCGAGGCGTTCGTGATGTCGAAGACGTAGTAGTTGGAGTATTTGCCGTCGCTCTTCTGCTCGACGCGGACGAGGCCGCGGGCGCAGAGCTGTTCTATCGCCTCGCGCACGGGCGTGGCGCTGACCTCCAGCTCGCCGGCGATCTTGGCGACGTTCAGCCTCTCCCCGGGCGCGAGCTCGGAGCTGAGGATGGCGTCCTCCATGATGCGGAAGACTATACTGCTGAGTTTTTCAAACGGGTTCTTGTCCAGCACCTCGCGCACCGACGAGGCGCATATGCGTTTTTACGGCAAGACTATGATACCTCCTGTCTCCTGTCTTTCCGTTGCGGCGCATGGGGCTGCGCAAATCCCCCGGAGTGCGGCTCCGGGGGACCGTATCAGCCCTTTGGGAACTCCCGGGACGGCGAAAAAGCCGGCCCGGGAGGCGGGAATATTCAGGCCCTCCCCCGCGCCCTCAGGGCGGAGATGACCGCCTTCTGCGCGGGGAAGCGCTCGCGCTTGGGGAAGCTCGCCTCGTAGGCCTCCAGCATGGAGAGCGCGTCGGCCGGGCTCAGGAAGTCCACGAGGGGCAGGGCGAGCGAGTGGCTCGCGAGGAGCATCCAATAGGACGCGTCCCCCCTGCGCCCCGCCCGCGCGCGGCTGAAGATATACTCCAGCGCCTCGCGGGCCGAAGCGGAGTCCGGCCCCGCGGCGGCGAAGCCCTCCACCGCCGCGCGGAGCTCGCTCACAAAGTCGTCCTGACAGCGCTCTATGCCGGAGCTGCCTATGCCGAGGAAGCCGTCGATGGTCCTGCGGTTTCTTCGCGCGGAGTCCATCGCCTCGCCGTAGCGCTCGAAGGCCAGCGAGATTGCCTGGGGTACCGGCATCAATCAGGCCCAGGGGTTCTCGGTCGGATAGGGCAGGCTCTTGGGCTGGTTCCAGGCGATATCCTGGACGCCGAGCATCTTCATGACCTCGAAGAGGGCCTTGCCGTAGTGGCCGAAGGCGACGGCGCCGTGGTGCGGATAGCGCTTCTGGATGAGGACGTGGCGGTAGAAGCGGCCCATCTCGTGAATCGCGAAGATGCCTATGCCGCCGAAGCTGCGGGTGGCGACGGGCAGCACCTCGCCCTCGGCGATGTAGCTGCGCAGGACGCCGTCGGAGTCGCACTGCAGGCGGTAGAAGGTGATGTCGCTCGCGGCAATGTCGCCCTCGAGGGTGCCGCGGGTGAAGTCGGGGTCGCTGCCGGCGGGCTCGAGCAGGCGGTGCTGAATGAGCTGGTACTTGACGGCGCGGTTGGCGCAGAGCTTGCAGCTCGGGGTGTTGCCGCAGTGGAAGCCCATGAAGGTGTCGGTCAGCTCGTAGGGGAACTTGCCCTTTATCTCGCTGTTATAGAGGTCGGCGGGGACGGAGTTGTTGATGTCGAGCAGGGTGACGGTGTCGCCGGAGACGCACATGCCGATGTACTCGCTGAGCGCGCCGTAGATGTCGACCTCGCAGCTGACGGGGATGCCGCGGCTGACGAGGCGGCTGTTCACGTAGCAGGGCTCGAAGCCGAACTCCTTCGGGAAGGCGGGCCAGCACTTGTCGGCGAAGGCGACGAACTTCCTCGCGCCCTTGTGCTGCTCGGCCCAGTCGAGCAGGGTGATCTCGAGCTGCGCCATGCGCTCGCTCATCTCGGGATAGTAGCAGCCCTCGCCCATCTCCTTGGCCATGTCCTCGCAGATGGCGGGGATGCGCTCGTCGCCGGCGTGGGCCTTGTAGGCCACGAGCAGGTCGAGCTCGCTGTTCTCCTCGACCTCGACGCCGAGCTCATAGAGGCCCTTGATGGGGGCGTTGCAGGCGAAGAAGTCCTGCGGGCGCGGGCCGAAGGTGATAATCTTCAGCTGGCTCAGGCCGATAAGGGTGCGGGCGATAGGCAGGAACTCGCCGACCATCCCCGCGATGTCCTCGGCGGTGCCGACGGGGTACTCGGGGATCCAGGCCTTGAGATGGCGCATCCCGAGGTTGTAGGAGCAGTTGAGCATGCCGCAGTAGGCGTCGCCGCGGCCGTCGATAAGGTCGTTGCCGGTCTCCTCGGCGGCGGCGACGTACATGCAGGGGCCGTCGAAGTTCTTGGCGATGAGGGTCTCGGGGGTCTCGGGGCCGAAGTTGCCGAGGAAGACCACGAGGGCGTTGCAGCCGGCGGCCTTGACGTCGTCGACGGCCTTGAGCATATCGAGCTCGTTCTCGACGGTGGTCTTGCACTCGTAGACGTCGATACCGCTCTTAGCGCAGGCGGCGCAGACGGCGGCGCGGCGGCGCTCGGAGAGGGAGATGATGAAGCAGTCGCGGCTGACGGCGATGATGCCGAGCTTAACGGTGGGGATGTTGGTGAGCATTTTCAATACACCTCTTTGATAAAATAGTCAGATGTCGTTCTCGATGTCGATATTGACGCCCTTGAGCGCGACGACGGCGCCCTGGGCGGCCTCGCCGCTCTCGGCGTGGGCCAGGAGCCACTTGTTGCAGGCCCAGAGGAGCTTATCCTCATCGTTGAGGGGCGTGATTTCCGGCTTGGGGCCGTTGGTGCCGCGCGGGAGGGCGACGAGGACGCGGAAGCCCTCGCCCCTGCCGGCGGAGCAGGGCGCGTAGTGTAGCGTGGTGGCGTATACCTCGACCATCACGCCGCGCGGGGCGCGGAAGGCGCGCACCTTATCGGTGTCGAGCACGCCGCCGACAATGTCGTCCTCGCGGGCGACGAGGAGGATGAAGTCCTCGGTGCCGCAGTTTATCTCGCTGTCGCGGTGGTATTCGAGACAGTTGAGCCTGGTGTTGTGGCCGTTGCACCAGCCGAGCTGTATGGGCATCCCGCCGTAGGCGTTGGCGGCCAGCTGCGCCGCGATGGGCAGGGCCTCGAGCTCGGGCTGGGAGGGCACGTAGTCCGTGGCCTCCGGCAGCGGGGTGTACTTCTCCAGGGCCGCGAGCAGCTCCGCGGTGTCATAGCCGGGGAGCACCTTGCCGTAGGGGGCGAAGGCGCTGTCAAATACGGATTCAATCTTCAAAGCTTTCACCTCTAGTGATGTTTTCGGGCTAGCCCGAATTATTCCCCTTCCGCTGTTTTTACGAACTTCAGCCCCCGGGCGCAGAGCCTCCGGCTCAGCGGGAAGCAGAGCTGGGCGGTGGGGCCGACGAGGAAGGCGCAGACTATGGTGCCCGCGCCGAGCACGCCGCCGAGCAGCCAGCCCGTGAGGGCGAAGGCGACGTCGACGCAGACGCGCACGATGCCGAAGGGCTTTTTGGCGAGCTCGCTTATCGAGACGGCGACGAGGTCGTTCGGCCCCGCGCCGAGGTCGGAACTTATCACGATGGTCATGCCGAAGGCGAGGATTACGCAGCCTGCGACGAGCAGGGCTATGCGCCCCGGGAGGCCCAGCGCGCCCAATACGGGGTCGAGCAGGAGCTCCCAGAGGTCGATTATCGGCCCGCCCAGCGCCATGCAGATGACCGTGCCAATCTTGACGAAGCCCTTGGCCGCGACGAGCAGCACGAGCATGATTACGAGCGAGACGAGCAGGTGCACCCTCCCGTGCGTGTCCATGAAGCCCGGCCAGGGCACGGCCCTGTGCAGGCCCTGTATGAGCACGTTGAAGGGGTCGCTCCCCAGGTCGCTCAGCAGGAAGAGCGTCACGCCCAGGTGGGCTATCGCGAGGCCTATGAGCAGCTCTATAATGCGCGCGGAGAGCTCGGCCCAGTTAATGCGCTTCATTCCCCGTCTTCCTCCCCCTCGCGGCGCTCGAGCTCGGCGTACTCCTCCTCCGTGTACTCCGCGGCGGCGAGCTCGCGCTTATAGCGCCGCCAGGTGTATATGAGCACGCCCACGGCGCAGAGCATGAGCACGGCGCCGAGCACCCAGGCCATCGTCACGCTGAGCCCGTCCGGCTCCGCGTATAGGGGCGTCGTCCGGTAGCCGAGGTAGCCTATGTAGACGGCGACGACGGCGTAGAGCGCCGCGCGCACCCCGGCCCGGTTCTTCTGTTCGTAGTGGTAGACCTTCCTCTCGCGCATATCAGCTCAGCGCGGGGAACACGCCCTTGAGGGCGGGGTAAATCTGCCGGAAGGCCTGATAGCGCTTCTCGTACTTCGCCGTGAGCTCCGGCTCGGGCTTCACGGTCTCGCTGACCTTAACGAGCTTCGCGCAGGCCTCGCGCACGCTCGGATAAGCGCCGCAGCAGACCATGGCGAGCATCGCGCCGCCCATGCCGGGGCCCTGCTCGGTGACGGGCAGGTCGAGCTCGATGTTGAGCACGTTGGCCATTATCCTGCGCCAGAGCGGGCTCTTCGCGCCGCCGCCGCAGAGCATGGAGCGCCTGATGTCGAGGCCCAGGCTGCGCGCGACCTCGAGCGAGTCGCGTATCGCGAAGGCAACGCCCTCGAGCACGGCCTGGGTTATGTCCGCGCGGGTGGTGTCCATGGTCATGCCCACGAGGGTGCCGCGCGCGTCCGTGTCGTTAATCGGGCTGCGCTCGCCCATGAGGTAGGGCAGGAAGTAGACGTGGTTCTCGCCGAGCTTCTCATCCTTTATGGGCGCCTGCTCGGCGCTGTAGTCCGTGGTGCTGAAGATGTCCTCCATCAGCCACTTGTTGCAGCTCGCGGCGGAGAGCATGCAGCCCATCAGATGATAGTGCCCGTCCGCGTGCGCGAAGGCGTGCAGGGCGTTGTTCGGGTCGACGCCGAAGCCGTCGCTCGAGATGAAGATGGTGCCGCTCGTGCCGAGGGAGATGTTGCACGCGCCGTCGCCGACCGTGCCGGTGCCGATGGCCGCCGCGGCGTTGTCGCCCGCGCCGGCGCAGACCTTGACGCTCTCGGGAAGGCCGAGGGCCCGGGCAATCTCGCTCTTGAGCGTGCCGACGCACTCGTAGCTCTCGAAGAGCCGGGGCATCTGCGCCTCGGTAATGCCGCACATCTCGAGCATCTCGGCGCTCCAGCGCTTGTTCTTGACGTCGAGCAGGAGCATGCCGCTCGCGTCGGAGTAGTCGCAGCAGTGGACGCCGGTGAGGACGTAGTTGATGTAGTCCTTCGGCAGCATTATCTTCGCTATGCGCGCGAAGTTCTCGGGCTCGTTTTTGCGCATCCAGAGTATCTTCGGCGCGGTGAAGCCGGCGAAAGCGATGTTCGCGGTGAGGGCGCTGAGGCGCTCCTTGCCTATCTCGTTATTGAGGTAGTCGACTTCCGCGCTCGTGCGCCCGTCGTTCCAGAGGATGGCGGGGCGTATCACCTTGTCGTCGGCGTCGAGCGCGACGAGGCCGTGCATCTGGCCGCCCGCGCCTATACCCGCAACCTGCGTGGCGTCGAAGCCCGCGACGAGCTCGGGCACGCCGGCCATGACCGCCGCGCGCCAGTCCTCGGGGTTCTGCTCGCTCCAGCCCGGATGCGGGAAGGAGAGCGGGTACTCTTTCGACACCGTGTTGAGCACCGCGCCGCTCTCGTCGAGGAGCAGCAGCTTCACGGCGCTGGTGCCGAGGTCGATTCCTATGTAAAGCATTTTCATACCTCCAAAAAGTGCCGGGGCGCTTAGACCCCGGCACCCTGAGACGTGATTATTTACCGGCCTTGCGGGAGGTGACGACGTCGAAGATGACGGCTATCAGGAGCACGCCGCCCTTGACGACCTGCTGTATGGAGTCGCCGATGCCCATGATGGACATGCCCATGTTGATGACGCCGAGGAGCAGGGCGCCGATGACGACGCCGCCGATAGTGCCGCTGCCGCCGTAGGCGGAGGCGCCGCCGATGAAGCAGGCGCCGATGGCGTCCATCTCGAAGCTGTTGCCGGTGTTGCCGTTGACGGAGCCGACGCGGGCCGCGACGAGCAGGCCGCTCAGGCCGGCCAGCAGGCCCATGTTGGCGTAAGCCGTGAAGTATATGCGGTTGGTGTTGATGCCGGAGAGCTGGGTGGCCTTCTCGTTGCCGCCGACGGCGTAGAAGTAGCGGCCGAAGGCGGTCTTGCTGGTGATAAAGTTGTAGATGAGGCAGATGGCCACGACCCAGACGAGCATGACGGAGACGCCGCGGTACTGGCTGAGCAGGTAGCTGTAGTAGATAATCAGCGCGGCGATGACGGCGGTGCGGACGATGTCGCTCGCGAAGCTGTTCTGACGGTAGCCGTGCTTGGCGCGCTCGCGGCGGGTGCGGAGCATGCTGAGCACTATGAGGACCGCGACGACAACGCCTATCACGAGGGCGCTCCAGATGGCCCCGCCGTCGTCAAGGCCGGGGATGTGGATGTACTTGGTGAAGAAGTTGAGGAAGCGCTCGTCCTGGATGGGCACGGTCTTGTTGCCGAGGATGATACGGCCGATGCCGCGGAAGATGAACATGCCGCCGAGGGTAGTGATGAAGGGCGGGATGCGGACGTAGCCTATCCAGTAGCCCTGCCAGACGCCGACGGCGAGGCCGGCGACGAGGCAGAGGATGATGGTGAGGTAGGGGTTGAAGCCGACGTTGGTGATAAGCACCGCCGCGATGCCGCCGACCATGCAGATGACGGAGCCGACGGACAGGTCGATGTTGCCGCCGGTGAGTATGCACAGCAGCATGCCGCAGGCCATGACCAGGACGTAGCCGTTCTGGAGCATGAGGTTGGACATATTCGGCGCGTTGAGGAGCCTGCCCTCGGTCAGGAACGCAAACAAGGCGAAGACGACCACGAGGGCGATTACCATCGCGTATTTGGTGAGAAATTCACTCACATTTACTTTCTTTTTTCCAGTCATTGCTGCACACTCTCCCTTTCTCCGGTGTCGCGGATTATATAGCCCATGATGCTCTCCTGCGTGGCCTCGCTGGCCTTGACCTCGGCCAGCAGGCGGCCCTCGTTCATGACGTAGATGCGGTCGCACATGCCGAGGAGCTCGGGGAGCTCGGAGGATATCATGACGACGCTCTTGCCGTCGGAGACCATCTTGTTAATGAGGCAGTAGATTTCGTACTTCGCGCCGACGTCGATGCCGCGGGTGGGCTCGTCCATTATCAGCACGTCGGGCTCTGTGAACATCCACTTGCCGAGCAGGGCCTTCTGCTGGTTGCCGCCGGAGAGGTGGCCAATCGCCTGCTCGATCGACGGGGTCTTGGTGCCCATCTCCTTTGTCATCTTCTCGGCGACCTGTACCTCCATGTCGCTGTCTATGACGCCGCCGCCTCCGCAGACCTTGTCGAGGCGCGCGAGGGTGGTGTTGAAGCGTATCGTCTCGTCGAGAATGAGGCCGTAGACCTTGCGGTCCTCGGTGACGTAGGCGAGGCCGTGGCGGATGGCGTCCTCGGGGCTCTTGAAGTTGACCTTCTCGCCCTTCATGTACATCTCGCCGGAGATGTTGGAGCCGTAGCTCCTGCCGAAGATGCTCATGGCGAGCTCGGTGCGGCCCGCGCCCTGCAGGCCGGAGAAGCCGACGACCTCGCCCTTGTGCACGTTGAAGGAGACGTTGTCGTCGACGACGCGCTCCTGATAGAGCGGATGGTGGACGGTCCAGTCCTTGACCTCGAGGCTTATCTCGTCGGAAATGTTGTGCTCGCGGTGGGGGTAGCGGTCCTCCATCGGGCGGCCGACCATGCCGCGGATTATCCTCTGCTCGGAGAACTCGTCCACGCCCTTGACGAGCGTCTCAATCGTGGCGCCGTCGCGGATTATCGTGGCCTTGTCGGCGCAGTAGATAATCTCGTTGAGCTTGTGGGTGATGATTATGCTCGTGAGGCCCTGCTTCTTGAACTCTATGAGCAGGTCGAGCAGCATCTTCGCGTCCTCGTCGTTGAGGGAGCTGGTGGGCTCGTCGAGTATGAGCAGGCGCACCTTTTTCGCGAAGGCCTTGGCTATCTCGACGAGCTGCTGCTTGCCGGTGCCGATGTCTTTTATCAGGGTGTGCGGGTTCTCCCTGAGGCCGACCTGGCGCATGTGCTTCTCAGCCTCGTAGAAGGTCTTGTTCCAGTCGATAACGCCGAGCTTGTTCCTGAACTCGTTGCCCATGAACATATTCTCGCCTATCGTAAGCAGCGGAATAAGGGCAAGCTCCTGGTGGATGATAACTATGCCGACGGCCTCCGAGTCCTTGAGGTTCTTGAACTCGCAGAGCTTGCCGTCATAGTATATCTCGCCATCGTAGCTGCCCACGGGGTACTGGCCGCTGAGCACGTTCATCAGCGTGCTCTTGCCGGCGCCGTTTTCACCTATCAGGGCGTGGATTTCGCCCTCTTCCACCACGAGGTTGACGTTGTCCAGCGCCTTGACGCCGGGGAACTCCTTCGTGATGGAGCGCATTTCAAGCAGTGTTTTTCCCAAATCTTGGTTCCTCCTCCCGGCCGGCCCCTCCGCGCTCGCGCCGCGGCGGACGGCCATTTTTCCAGGTGCTTGGGCAGCCCCCGGATGAACGGGGCTCCGCGCCCCGCTTATACGGGGACCGCCCAACTAAAAGCGGGCGGAGCGTTACGCCCCGCCCGCGGCATTAGATGCTCTGGCTAAGTATGTAAGGCTTGACGGCCTAATCAGCCAACGGCGACCAGGTAGCCCTCATCGTCAACCGTGTAGTAGCCCGGGGTCACGAGGACTTCCTCGTAGTTGTCCGGAGTGACGGTCTCGGGGACGAGC
>DVKN01000268.1 GCA_018716005.1 Candidatus Scatomorpha stercoravium | reverse complement strand
ATGGCCGTGGTCTACCGCGCCACGGACAACCGCCTCAAGCGCTCCGTGGCCGTCAAAATACTGCGCGACGAGCTGGAGGCGGACGTGGAATTCCGCCGCCGCTTCCAGACCGAGGCGCAGGCTGTCGCCATGCTCTCGCACCCGAATATAGTCTCCGTCTACGACGTGAGCCACTCGGAGGACGTGGAGTACATCGTCATGGAGCTCATCGAGGGCGTGACGCTGATGCAGTATATGCAGAAGCGCGGCGCGCTCGGCTGGAAGGAGGCGCTGCACTTCTCCGTCCAGATAGCCCGCGCGCTCGAGCACGCGCACTCCAAGGGCATAGTCCACCGCGACATTAAGCCCCAGAACGTGATGATACTGCGCGACGGCACCATCAAGGTCGCAGACTTCGGCATCGCCGCGCTTGAGACCCGTCAGGAGCAGCGCAGCGACCAGACCGTCGGCTCCGTCCACTATATAGCGCCCGAGCAGGCCCGCGGAGAGCAGCCGGACACCCGCAGCGACATCTACTCCCTCGGCGTCGTCATGTACGAGATGCTGACCGGCCGCATGCCCTACGACGGCGAGACCGCCGAGCAGATAGCGCTCAAGCACATAGCCGGCGTCGCCGAGGACCCGCAGAAGCTCAACCCCGAAATCCCCGACGAGCTCGCGCGCATCACGCTCAAGGCCATGAACGCGGACATCAAAACCCGCTACCAGACGGCCACCGAGCTCCTCGCCGACCTCGAGGAATTCCGCAAGCAGCAGGCCGCGGCCGGCCGCGCGGCGGACTCCGCAGGCGAGGACGGGGGCGTGTTCCCCGACGTCGACCCCATAGGCCGCACGGGCGAGATGAGCCGCGCGAAATACGCCCGTCGCCGCAGCCGCTCCCGCAAGGTGAGCATATTGAGCGGGGCCGTGGGCGTGCTGGTCTTCATGATAGCCGTCTTCGTCTTCCTCTGGAACTACTGGCTGAGCGACATTTTCAGCGCCGCCGAGCGCGTTGATCTCCCTAGCTTCGTCGGCGAGGACTACGAGAGCGTAGTGAACGACAGCTCCTACCGCGGCCTCTACAAGTTCACCGTGACCTATTCCATCGACCCCACCGTGCCCGAGGGGCGCATCATATCCCAGGACCCCGAGGCCGGGCGCAGCCTCATGATAGTGCCCGAGGGCATATCCGTCACGCTGACGGTCAGCACCGGCGTTCGCGAAGCCTCCGTGCCGAACGTCGTCAATAAGAGCTATCAGGAGGCGGTCGTCGAGCTCCAGAACTCCGGCTTCAAGGTCGAGCGCAGGGAGGCCGCCGACGAAAGCGTGACGGCGGAGTACGTCATCAGCACCGACCCCGCGCCCGGCGAGTCGCTCGCCGAGGGCTCCACCGTCTTCGTCACCGTCAGCACCGGCCCGAGCGTGCAGACCATGACCATGCCGAACCTCGTCGGGCGCACCGAGGACGAGGCCATATCGCTCATAAACAGCTCCAACCTCGTGTACGCGGACTCGACGTATATCGAGAGCGACCAGGAGAAGGGCACGGTCATACGCCAGAGCATCGCCGCCTACGAGGAGGTCGAGGAGCGCACGCGCATCTATATCTGGGTCTCCACCGGCCCCGCCGAGACGCCGGAGCCCACGCCGTCCCCCACTCCGGAGCCGTCCGGGGACGGGGACTGGCCCGATTTCGGCGGCCTCTTCGGAGGGAGGGAGTAATGCCCAAGGGCGTGATTTATAAGGCCCTGAGCGGCTTCTACTATGTCCGCGCCGAGGGTGGGAGCGTCGAATGCCGCGCGCGCGGCCGCTTCCGCCGCGACGGCGAGAGCCCGCTCGTCGGCGACAGGGTGGAGTATTCCCTCGACCCCCAGGGCAAGGGCCGCGTCGACCGCATACTGCCGCGGAAGAACGCCTTCGTGCGCCCCGCCGTCGCGAATATAGACCTGCTTGTGGCCGTCGCGAGCGAGGTGGAACCCGTTACAGACCCCTTCCTCATAGACCGCGTCACGGCCATAGCCGAGCATAACGGCTGCGAGGTCTGCATCTGCGTCAACAAGTGCGACGCCTTCGATTCGCACCGCCTGCGCGATATCTACGCCGCAACGCCCTATACGGTCATAGAGACCAGCGCCGTCACCGGCGAGGGCCTTGACGCTCTCGCGGAGTGCCTGCGCGGCAGGCTCTGCGCCTTCTCCGGCAACTCCGGCGTGGGCAAGAGCAGCATATTGAACGCCCTCGAGCCCTCGCTCGGCCTGAAGACCGGCGAGGTCAGCGAGAAGCTCGGCCGCGGCCGGCACACTACCCGGCACGTCGAGATTTTCCCCGTCGCAGGCGGCTGGTGCGCCGATACGCCGGGCTTCGCCTCCTTCGACGTGGAGGAGATGCCGCCCATCCCCAAGGACGAGCTCGCCGGGACCTTCCCCGAGTTCGGGCCCTATTTTGGCCGCTGCCGCTTTGACGACTGCGCGCACATAAAGGAGCCCGGCTGCGCCGTGCGCGAGGCCGTGGAGGCCGGGGAAATCAGCCGGAGCCGCTACGCGAGCTACCTGCGGCTCTACGAGATAAGCGCCAAATACAAGGACTGGGAGCTCGCAAAGCTCTCCCGGCCCGGAACATAAACCGCACCCCCTGCGTATACTGTGGTGAATCCGCAGCGCGCAGGGGGTGGTTTTATGCGCCGACGGAGAAGGCGGGGGCCGGCCGTGGGCTGGATAGTCATACTCGCCGGGGTCATCATCATTCTGGCGCTGATTCTTCCGGCGGGCTTCTGGTGGTTTGCCCTCGCCGCGGCGCTCATCTTCTGCGGCGTCTGGCTGCTCAGGAGCTGCAATTAGGAGGTTTTCATGAGAATACTGGTCATCAAGCTGCCCGCCTGGCTCTCGGCCGTCATACTCCGCCTCCGCGGCCGCCGCGCCGGGGAGTAATATGTCCCGCTCCCGGCACATAAGGTTAAGAGAAACTTCTGCCGAGGGGAGATATCATGGATTTGACAGTCACTCGCAGCGGACTTGAGCGCTGCCGGAGGGTTTTCTCTTACTCCATGCCCGTCGAGGAGGCGGTGGAGACAGTAGTGCCGGACACCCTGCCCGACGCGGAGCGCATACTCTGCGCGACGGGGACGGCGGTCATAAAATCGAAGGAGCCCCGCGCGGGCGCCGTCGGTGTCACGGGCGCCGTCGCGGTCAGCCTGCTCTATTCGCCCGAGGACGGCCGCGAGGCCTGCGCGCTCTCGGCGACGGTGCCGCTCAGCGTGGAGCTGGACGCGCCCGGCGTCACGGAGGCGAGCCTCTGCGCGGCGAGCATAACGGTGAGCGGCGTCGAGGCGCGGCTGCTTAACCCGCGCAAGCTGCTCATACGCTGCGTGACGGACGTCTCCCTCTGCTGCTGGGAGCGCTCGGAACTCTCGCTCGCGACAGGAATAGAGGGCGAGGGGGCCGAGCGCATACAGACGCTCACGCAGCCCGTGACCTTCTGCCCGACGGCGGCCGTCACGGAGAAGAGCTTCGCCGTCACGGACGAGTATCAGCTACAGCCGGGGCTCCTGCCCCTGGGCGACATACTCTGGCGGCGCACGGAGCTATGCCCGGGCAGCGTGCGCAGCGTGGGGGAGAGGCTCGTCGTGAACGGCTCCGTGCGCCTCGGCCTCATCTACGCCGCCGAGGGGAGCGGCGAGCTGTGCTCGGCGAACTTCGAGACGGAGTACTCGCAGATGATAGACGCCGGGCGCGAGCTCTCGAGCCCCGACGTGGGCGTATACCCCATGCTGACGGCCGAATACATAGAGCCCGTCACGCTCGCGGGCGGGGACAGGGGCATATCGGCCGAGTTCCACATAGTATCCCAGTGCGTCTGCGCGGACACCGTGCGCGCGGACTGCCTCACGGACTGCTATTCCAACAGCCTCGAGCTCGAGACGGAGTGGTCGGAAACCGCGCTCACCGCCTCGCGCCGCCGCAGCGCAGTCACGGCCTCGGGGACGGTCC
>DVKN01000267.1 GCA_018716005.1 Candidatus Scatomorpha stercoravium | reverse complement strand
CAGGCCCTTGAAATCGAAGTTATTCCCGTCGCTCATGCTTCGGCCTCCTCTCCGCCCTCGGGCTCGGTATCGCCGCCGTCATCCGCGGGTATCTCGCTCTCCTCCGGCGCGGGGGAGGCTTCCTCCGGGATTTCGTCGGTCACGGTTATCATGGGCCGCTCGCTTTCGGCGGGCTGCTCCTCGTCCCCCGGGGCGTTCTCGCCCGGCACGTCCGCGAGGGCGTCCTTCTCCTCGGCGGAGAGGAAAATGCCCGCGACGGCGCCGAGGCCGTGCTCGCCGGCCCAATCATACACCGCTTCTCTCGCGCTATCGCTCGGCCCCTTGGTGGCTATGTACAGCGCGGCCCCGGCGGCAATTGCCAGCAGCAGCACCGTCACGCCGATGAAGGCCAGTACGTGCAGCGCCGTTTTCCCGCCGGCGCCGCGGCCTTTATCTTCCATCTGTATGTACCTCTTTTCTCGCCGAAGGGCGGGTTATTTCTGTATATTGGGGGTAACGCTCACTTATTGAAATAGCACAGCCTCGCCATGCCGTCCCGGAGCTCGACGCTCGACCAGCAGCCCTGCTCGAACCAGAGGCTGTTCACGGCGGAATCCGGCATATTCAGCAGCAGGGCCAGCACCGTGGAGAGCGGGCCGTTGTGCGCGACGAAGAGCGTGTCGCGTCCCGAGGCCGCGGCCTCGGCTATGACGGCCTCGACGCGCGCTCTGACGCTCGCGTAGCTCTCGCCGCCGGGCGGGACGACCTGTGTCCAGTCGGTCAGCATGGCGCGCATGAGCTCTGGCTCCTGCTCGAGCAGCGTGGGGAAGTGGACGTTCTCCCACTCGCCCATGTCCTGCTCCATGAGCCGCCCGTCGAGCTCTATGGGGACGCCGCGCCCCGCGAGGGCTATCCTCGCCGTGTCCGCGGCGCGGATGAGCGGGCTCGCCACACAGCGCTCTATGGCCGTCCCGGCGAGCTTTTCGCCCACCGCGCGGGCCTGCTCGCGGCCCTTGTCGGTGAGGGCGCAGTCCGTGCGGCCGTAGAGCATACGCTCCACGTTGCAGACGCTCTCGCCGTGGCGTACAAGATACAGCTTCATACCTGCCCGGCCTCCTCTACGTCGAGGCCGGCGAGGCGGCGGCGGAGCATATCAAAGGCGTGCTGGCAGGCGTAGAGCCGCACCTGGGAGCGGCCGCGCTGGGCGAGATGCTTCTCGCGCACCCAGACGCGCTCCCTGTCGGCGAGGGAGATGAACACCGTGCCCACCTCGTGGACGCCGTCGCCGTCGGGCCCGGCGAGGCCGGTTATGCCGACGCCGAAGTCCGCGTCCATGAGCTCGCGCACGCGGCGGGCGAGCTCGACGGCGACCTCGTGGCTCACGGCGCCCTTTTCCTCTATGAGCTCCGCCGGGACGCCGAGCAGACGGGTCTTGGCCTCGTTCGTGTAGACCACGACGCCGCCGCGCAGCGCGGCGCTCGCGCCGGGGATGTCGGTGACAGATTTCGCGAGCTCGCCGCCGGTGCAGCTCTCGGCCGTCGCGAGGGTGACGCCCCGCTCTATGAGGAGCTTCGTCGTGAACTCGGCGAGGCTCGGCGTGTCCATGCCGTAGGCGAGGGGGCCGAACATATCGCGCACGCGCTCTATGACGGGGGCCATCATGCGCTCGGCCTCATCGCGCGTGGGCGCGCTCGCCGTGACGCGGACGAGGCACTCGGCGTTCTTCGCGTAGGGGGCGAGGGTGGGGTTCGTGAGCGAGTTCATGTAATCGCGCAGCCTGTACTCCATCTCGCTCTCGCCTATGCCGAAGAAGTGTATCGTGTGCGAGGCGATAACGCCGTCGGAGAGGGAGGCGAGTATGGGCCGCACGCGGTGCTCGAGCATGGGCCGTATCTCGCGCGGCGGGCCGGGGAGCATGATTACGAGCACGCCCTCCGCCTCGAAGCAGCAGCCCGGGGCGGTGCCCCAGTCGTTCCTGAGCGCGGTGGAGCCGGCGGGGAGCATGACCTGCTGGAGGTTGTTCGGCGTTATCTCGAGGCTCGTATAGTGCCTCTCGCGCCAGAGCTCGCGCAGCCAGCGCTCCTCCTCCTTGTTGAGCTCGAGCCCGAGGCCGAAGGCCTCGGCGATGGCGTTCTTCGTGAGGTCGTCGCAGGTGGGGCCGAGGCCGCCGGTGGTGATTATGATGTCCGCGCGGCCCTTGGCGCGCTGCACCGCCTCGACGACGCGGCCGGGATTGTCCCCGACGACGGTCTGCCAGTACACGTTTATGCCGTACTCGCTCAGGAGCAGAGCGACGTCGGCGGCGTCGGAATTTATCGTGGTGCCGAGGAGCAGCTCGGTGCCTACCGAGATGATTTCAGCCTTCAAGGTCTATCCATATCCTTTCAACGCCGTCCACGGCCTCGCGGACGAGCTCATCTATGTCGAGCGCCGACTCCGCGAGCTCGACGTCGTTGAGGCGCGGCTTCGTGCGCGGGTGGCGCGGGGTGAACACGGTGCAGCAGTCCTCATACGGGAGTATGGACGTCTCAAAGGTGCCGATGTTCCGCGCGTGGCGGACTATCTCCTCCTTGTCCATGCCGACGAGCGGCTGCAAAATGGGCTTCATGGTGACGGCGCGGGTGACGGCCATGGCCTCCATGGTCTGGCTCGCGACCTGGCCGAGGTTCTCGCCGGTGACTATGGCCTTGCAGGAGTTCATGTCGGCGAGGATATCGGCTATGCGCATCATGAAGCGGCGCATGACGAGGGTGAAGTACTCCTCGGGGCACTTCATGCGCATCTCCTCCTGTATGTGCGTGAAGGGAACGACGTGCAGGCACATGGGCCCGCAGCTCGGCACGAGGAGCCGCGCGAGCTCTATGACCTTCTCCTTCGCGGCTTCACTGGTGTAGGGGAAGGAGAAGAAATGCACCGGCACGAGCTTCACGCCGCGGCGGGCTATCATGTAGCTGGAGACGGGGGAGTCTATGCCGCCGGAGAGCAGCGTTATGGCCCGGCCGTTCGAGCCGACGGGCATCCCGCCCGCGCCGGGCGTCACCGCGGCGTGGACGTATGCGGCGTAGTCGCGCACCTCGAGGTGGACGACAAGCTCGGGATGGTGCACGTCGACCCTCGTGTCCGGATAGGCGTCGGCCAGGAGGCCGCCCACGTACTGGCTGAGCTGGATGCTCGTCATGTGGAAGCTCTTGTCGGAGCGGCGCGTCTCGACCTTGAAGCTCGCGGCGTTCTCCATGTCCTCGCGCAGGTACTCGCGCGCCTTCTCGAAGATTGCGTCCTCGTTCTTCTCGCAGGCGGCGGCGCGCGTGAGGCCGATTATGCCGAAGACATGGCGCATGGCCTCGAAGGCGGCGTCCATATCCGCGGCTTCGTCCTCCGGCTCGACGTACACCGTCGACTGCACGCAGTAGACGCGGAAGTTCCCCAGCGGCTTCAGGCGCTTGCGGATGTTCGTCAGCAGCTTCTGTTCAAAGTAGCGCTTGTTGAGCCCCTTGAGCACAACCTCGCCCTGTTTAAGCAAAATAATGTCGTTCAAGATATCACCCGGTGCGTTCACATAAGTTTTCAGAATATTTTATCACAGGGAGCAGAACAAAGCAACCGCCCGGGATAAAATCCCGGGCGGATTTTTGGGCCTTTGGGCGGTATTACTCCTCGCCGGCCTCGGCGTTCAGGTCGAGGGTGCGGTACTGTATCGCCTCGGCGAGGTGGGCGGGCCGGATTTCCGCGCTGCCGTCGAGGTCCGCGATGGTGCGCGCGACGCGGAGGATGCGGTCGTAGCTGCGGGCGGTGAGGCCCATGGCGTTGTAGGCCTGCTCCATGAGCTCGCTGCACTCGCTCGTGAGCGCGCAGCAGCGCTCCATGTCCTTCGGGCCCATGTGCGCGTTGCAGTCGGCCTCGCTCGACGCGAGGCGCTCGCGCTGGAGGCGGCGCGCGGCATCGACGCGCTTCTTTATCTCGCGCGAGGGCTCGGCCTCGGCCTTCCCGGAGAGCTCGGCGTACTCGAGCGCGGGCACCTCGACGCAGATGTCAATCCGGTCGAGGAGCGGGCCGGAGACGCGGGCGCGGTATTTCCTAACCTCGCGCTCCGTGCAGGTGCAGCGGTGCGTCGGGTGGCCGTACCAGCCGCAGCGGCATGGGTTCATGGCGCAGACGAGCATGAAGCGGCTGGGGTACACCGCCGTCCCCGCGGCGCGCGAGACGGTGACGACGCCGTCCTCGAGCGGCTGGCGGAGCGCCTCGCGGACGTCGCGGTGGAACTCCGGGAGCTCGTCGAGGAAGAGCACGCCGTTGTGCGCGAGGCTCATCTCGCCCGGCTGGAGCTGCGCGCCGCCGGACATGGCCGCGGCGGATATGGAGTGGTGCGGCGAGCGGAAGGGCCGCTCGTCCACGACGGGCCTCGCGCGGCTCGTGAGGCCGGCGACGGAGTGTATCTCCGTGGTCTGGAGCATTTCGGCGCGGCTCATGTCGGGCAGGATGCCGGTCAGGCGCTTGGCGAGCATGCTCTTGCCCGCGCCCGGGGGGCCGACCATGAGTATGTTGTGCCCGCCCGCGGCGGCGACCTCGAGCGCGCGCTTCACGTTTGCCTGGCCCTTGACCTCGGAGAAATCCGCGCTGCGGCGCTCCCCGGCGAAGACCGCCGGCGGCGCGGCGAGCTCCAGCTCCTCGCGGCCGTAGAAATACTCGAGCAGCTGCGTCACGCTCCGCGCGCCGTAGACCTCGACGCCCTCGGCGAAGGCGGCCTCGGCGGCGTTGTCCTCGGGGACGTAGAGCCGCTTTATCCCCGCGCGGCTGGCGGCGAGGGCCATGGGCAGCGCGCCGCGCACGGGGCGCAGCTCGCCCGCGAGGGAGAGCTCGCCGATAAAGGCACAGTCCTCCGGCGGCTCCTTTATCTCCCCGGCCGCGGCGAGGATGCCGAGGCAGACGGGCAGGTCGTAGGCCGTGCCGCCCTTGCGCGTGTCCGCCGGGGCGAGGTTCACCGTTATCCGCGAGACGGGGAAGCGCAGCCCCGCGTTCTTTATCGCGGCGCGCACGCGGTCGCGCGCCTCCTTGACCGCCGTGTCCGGCAGGCCGACGACGCTGAAGTCCGGCAGCCCCTGCGAGGTCGAGCACTCGACGCTGACCTCATAGCCGCCTATGCCCTTTATCCCGAGAGAGCGGACGCGGGATACCATAGCTCCTCCCCCATTTCTAATATCCGTAAAATGTGCGAAAACGGCCCCGTCTTTGACGCGGCGGGGCCGTATAAGTCAATTGAGCGCGGTTTTGCAGACGTCCTTGAAGGCGTCGGCCAGCACGGAGACGTCGAGCGACATGGTGACGGAGTCGAAGCCCTGCTCGAAGTAGCCGCGCGCGGCCCCGGCCGTGCCGCAGAACATGACGGCGAGCT
>DVKN01000266.1 GCA_018716005.1 Candidatus Scatomorpha stercoravium | reverse complement strand
CAATACAGGACATCCTCGTGCGCTACAAGCGCATGGACGGCTACTCCACGCTCTGGCTGCCCGGCTACGACCACGCCGGCATCGCCACGCAGATAAAGGTCGAGGAGAAGCTCCGCAATGAGGGCAAGACCCGCTTCGACCTGGGCCGCGAGGGCTTCCTCGACGAGGTCTGGGCCTGGAAGAACAAGTACGGCGACCGCATCGTGCAGCAGCTCAAGACCCTCGGCTGCTCCTGCGACTGGGAGCGGCAGCGCTTCACGATGGACGACACCTGCGCCAAGGCCGTGCGCGAGACCTTCGTCCACATGTACGAGAAGGGCCTCATCTACAAGGGCCACAGGATAATCAACTGGTGCCCGCACTGCACGACCGCCCTCTCCGACGCCGAGGTCGAGTACGTGGAGAAGCCCGGCCACCTCTGGCACGTGCGCTATCCGCTCAGCGACGGCAGCGGCGAGCTTATCATCGCCACCACCCGCCCCGAGACCATGCTCGGCGACACCGGCGTCGCCGTCAACCCGAACGACGAGCGCTATAAGGACATTGTCGGCAAGACCTGCATCCTCCCGCTCGTCGGCCGCGAAATCCCCATCGTCGCGGACGACTACGTCGAGATGGACTTCGGCACCGGCTGCGTCAAGATGACGCCCTGCCACGACCCGAACGACTTCGAGGTCGCCCAGCGCCACGGTCTCGAGGAGATTCTTATCCTCGACAACAACGCGAGGATAATCAACGGCGGCAAGTATAACGGCATGGACCGCTACGAGGCCCGCGAGGCCATCGTGGCCGACCTCGAACGCGAGGGCTACCTCGTCAAGGTCGAGGAGTACAGCCACAACGTCGGCACCTGCTACCGCTGCCACAACGACGTGGAGCCCATGTCGAGCGAGCAGTGGTTCGTGAAGATGCAGCCCCT
This sequence comes from Candidatus Scatomorpha stercoravium, assembly GCA_018716005.1. Classification (GTDB taxonomy): domain Bacteria; phylum Bacillota; class Clostridia; order Oscillospirales; family Oscillospiraceae; genus Scatomorpha; species Scatomorpha stercoravium. Next base: position 5,805 of record DVKN01000266.1, on the reverse strand, counting down.
CGCCGGCCCGGCCATCAAGGTCGTCGAGGACGGCGAAGTCAAGTTCGTGCCCGAGCGCTTCACCAAGACTTACCTCAACTGGATGCACAACGTGCGCGACTGGTGCATCTCCCGCCAGCTCTGGTGGGGCCACCGCATACCCGCCTGGTACTGCGCCGACTGCGGGCACATGACCGTCTCCCGCGAGGACGCGGCCGAGTGCGAGGCCTGCCACAGCAAGAACATCGAGCAGGACCCCGACGTGCTCGACACCTGGTTCAGCTCCGCCCTCTGGCCCTTCTCCACGCTCGGCTGGCCCGAGGAGACCGAGGACCTCAAGTACTTCTACCCCACGGACGTCCTCGTCACGGGCTACGACATCATCTTCTTCTGGGTCGCCCGCATGATATTCTCCGCCTGCGAGCAGACGCACAAGCCGCCCTTCCACACCGTGCTCATTCACGGCCTGATACGCGACCCGCACGGCAAGAAGATGTCCAAATCCGCGGGCAACGGCGTCGACCCGATAGAGATGATAGAGCGCTTCGGCGCGGACGCGCTGCGCTTCAACATCATCACCGGCAACAGCCCCGGCAACGACACCCGCTTCTACGTCGAGCGCTGCGAGGCCATGCGCAACTTCGCGAACAAGCTCTGGAACGCGAGCCGCTTCGTGATGATGAACCTCACAATTGAGGACAACAAGCTGCCCGAGACGCTCGAGCTGCCCGACAAGTGGGTGCTCGGCAAGCTCAACACGCTCTGCGGCGAGGTGCGCGAGAACCTCGACAAATACGAGCTCGGCATCGCGGCCCAGAAGATATACGACTTCATCTGGGACACCTTCTGCGACTGGTACATCGAGCTCACGAAGGCCCGTCTGAGCGGCTCCGACCCCAAGGCCAAGGAGAGCGCCGAGCGCGTGCTGCTCTTCACGCTCACGAGGATACTCGAGCTGCTGCACCCCTTCATGCCCTACATCACCGAGGAGATTTACCAGGCCCTGCCGCACGATTGCGAGGCGCTCATCATCGCCCCGTACCCGAAGTACGACCCGGCCCTCGCCTTCCCGGAGGAGGAGCGCAGTTTCGAGCTCGTCATGGACGCGATACGCGCCGTCCGCTCCCGCCGCGCCGACATGAACGTCGCCCCCAGCCGCAAGGCCAAGGTCATAGTCTCCACCGCGGAGGCCGCCACCTTCGCCGCCGGCGCGCCCTACATGGAGCGCCTCGCGAGCGCGAGCGAGGTCGAGGTCACTGGCCCCGAATATGAGGCCGGCCCCGGCATGGTGACCGTCACGACGCACTCCGCCAGGCTCTTCATGCCCATGGCCGAGCTCGTCGACCTCGAGGCCGAGCGCGCCAGGCTCACGAAGGAGCTCGAGAAGGCGAAGAAGCAGCTCGAGGCCCAGGAGAAGAAGCTCGCCAACGAGAATTTCGTCTCCCGCGCCCCCGAGGCCGTCGTCAACGCCGAGCGCGAGCGCGCCGATAAGGCCCGCGCGCTCATCGCGAACCTCGAAGGCTCCCTCAGGGAGCTCGGCTGATTACAAAAATCCCCCCGGCGGCCCGGAGCCCTCGGGGGAGATTTTTACCCTTGGGGAGTATCCTCCCCGCCGGGACGGTGATACTATGAAATACGACGAGAGCAATACCTGCTGCTTCACCGGGCACCGCGCGGAGCGCCTGCCCTGGGGCGGGGACGAGAACGACGAGCGCGCCGCCGCACTCAAGCGCGACATAGCCGAGACCGTCGCCGCGCTCTACGACGCCGGCGTGAGGCGCTACATCTGCGGCATGGCCCTCGGCTGCGATATGTACTTCGCGGAGGCCGTGCTCGCGCTCAAGGCGGAGCACCCCGACGTCTTCTTCGAGGCCGCGGTCCCCTGCGCGGACCAGGACCGCTACTGGTCGGACGCCCAGCGCTCGCGCTACGCGGGCATACTCGCCCGGGCCGACCACGTCGAGATTATCAGCCACCGCTACACCCACACCTGCATGAACGAGCGCAACAGCTACATGGTCCGCCGCAGCGGCTACGTGCTCGCCGTCTACGGCGGCGGCAGGGGCGGCACGCTGAACACCATACGCATGGCCCGCCAGCTCGGGCGGAACGTGCTCCTCTTCGAGGTTTAGCGCTTTACAATTCGCCCTCGCAGGTGTATAATACCACGCCAAGCTTATTTGCGGAGTGTGTTATGAAAGACGTAATTATCTCAATCACAGGCAGCCAGTACTCGACGCCCGAGGATGGGGACGCCATCGAGCTCGTCACCGACGGCAAGTACTGCTATAAGAACGGCAGCGGCCGCCTCACGTATCAGGAGAGCGAGCTCACCGGCATGGCCGGCACAGAGACCAGCTTCATCTTTTCTCCCGAGGAGGTCGTGCTCTCCCGGCGCGGCACCCTCACGAGCCAGATGATTTTCCGCGCCGGCGTCAAGAACACCTTCCTGTACGACACGCCCTACGGCTCGACCACCATGGGCCTGGACACGCACGCCATACGCTCCACCCTGTCGGAGCGCGGCGGGGACCTGGAAATAGACTACGTTGTGGACTTCGACCACGCCGTCGTGGGCCGCAACCGCTTTAAAATCAACGTAAAGGAACGCGCGGGGGTATAAAAAGACATGGCCAACCTGGTAGAAGATGCAAAGAGACAGATAAACGAGCTCCTGGCCGCGGCCCAGGCTAAGGCCGCCGAGTCGGGCCTCCTCCCCGAGGCCGCGTCGCTCGCCGGCACGGTCGAGATACCCAAGGACACGAATAACGGCGACTTCGCCGCGAACCACGCCATGGCCGGCGCGAGGGCGCTGCGCATGGCCCCGCGGAAGATAGCCGACGCCCTGGTCGCGAACATCGACCTCGCGGGCAGCTACTTCGTCGGCGCCGAGGCCGCGGGCCCGGGCTTCATCAACTTCCGCCTCGGCCCCGCCTGGTACGGCGCGGTGCTCTCCGCCGTGGAGCGCGAGGGTGCGGACTACGGCCGCAGCGAGGCGTATAAGGGCCGGCGCGTCATGGTCGAGTTCGTCTCCGCGAACCCCACGGGCCCCATGCACATGGGCAACGCCCGCGGCGGCGTCCTCGGCGACACCCTCGCCGAGGTGCTCTCCCGCGTCGGCGCGGACGTCTGGCGTGAGTTCTACGTGAACGACGCCGGCAACCAGATAGAGAAGTTCGCGACGAGCATAGACGCGCGCTACAGGCAGCTGATTCTCGGCGAGGACGCCGTCGAGTTCCCCGAGGACGGCTACCACGGCGACGACATTAAGGACCTCGCCGCCGCCTTCCGCGAGAAGTTCGGCGACGCATACCTCGAGAAGGACGAGCGCGAGCGCCACGAGGCCATGGCCGCCTTCGGCCTCGAGCGCAACCTCCCCAAGATGAAGAGCGACCTCGAGCGCTACGGCATAAAGTACGACGAGTGGTTCCGCGAGAGCAGCCTGCACGAGAGCGGCTACGTGGCGGACACGGTCGCCGAGCTCACGCGCCTCGGCCACACCTATGAGAAGGACGGCGCGCTCTGGCTGCACACCTCCAAAATCATCGCGGACAAGCTCCGCGCCGCCGGGAAGAGCGAGAAGGACATCGAGAAGCTCGACCTCAAGGACGACGTCCTGCGCCGCGCGAACGGCATATACACCTATTTCGCCGCCGACATCGCCTACCACCGCAACAAGCTCGGCGTGCGCAATTTCGACACGGCCATCAACATCTGGGGCGCCGACCACCACGGCCACGTCGCCCGGCTCACCGCCGCGCTCGACGCGCTGGGCCTCGACGGCGAGCACAGGCTCGTGATTGTCCTCATGCAGCTCGTCAAGCTCCTGCGCGACGGCGAGGTCGTGCGCATGAGCAAGCGCACCGGCAAGGCGATAAGCCTCACCGACCTCCTCGACGAGGTGCCGCGCGACGCGGCGCGCTGGTTCTTCAACTCCCGCCCCGACACGCAGATGGACTTCGACCTCGGCCTCGCCGTGCGCGAGGACAGCGAAAACCCCGTCTACTACGTGCAGTATGCCCACGCGCGCATCTGCTCGGTCATACGCAACCTGGCCGAGGACGGCCACAGCGTGCCCGCGCCGGAGAGCATAGACCCCGCAGTGCTGGAGACCGCGCAGGAGCGCGAGCTAATCAAGCAGCTGGCCGGACTGCCCGACGAGCTGCTGCACAGCGCAGAGGCGCTCGACCCCAGCCGCATCAACCGCTACGCCATGGAGCTGGCCGCGCGCTTCCACCGCTTCTACAACGCCTGCCGGATAAAGGGCGAGGCCGAAGGCGTCCTCAACGCCCGGCTTCTCCTTGCCGACGCCACGCGCCGGACCCTGGCCGTCTGCCTGGGCATCCTCGGCGTTTCGGCTCCGGAACATATGTAAAAGCACAGCCGGCCGTTTCGGCCGGCTGGATATGAAAAAGCAGGGCGCCCGGTTCGCGGCGTCCTGCCTTTTTTCTTTTTTGTCCGCAGGTCAGATTTTCTCCTCGAGCATGCGGATGCAGTCGGAGCAGACGTTCTTGCCTCGGTAGGTAACAATGTCCCTGGCGTTGTCGCAGAAAATGCACGCAGGCTGATACTTCTTGAGAATGATGCTGTCGCCTTCTATGTAGATTTCCATAGAATCCTTTTCGGCGATGTCTAAGGTTCTTCTCAGCTCAATAGGCAGAACTATGCGGCCCAGCTCATCGACTTTCCTTACAATCCCTGTTGACTTCATAATATTTTCCCTCCAAATCTGCCGGGCTTTATAACCCAGCCTATAAAATTATATACGATATCAGTCATAAAGTCAACAGATTCGGAATACTTATCCATGTGGAAAAATACCGGTTTTATGACGTGTATCTTGGAGGGTTTGTATAGTTGTGTCAAGATTATGGGCTGCATCACTCTTGGTTTCCGTTACATTCGCCGTGCTTATGGGGAAAATGCCCGAGACGGGCGCCGCGTCTATGGAGGGAGCCGCCTCCGCGGTGGAATTTATTTTGTCCACCGGAGGGCTCATTTGCCTGTGGAGCGGGGCTCTGGAAATAATGCGTCGCTCAGGCGTGCTCGACGCGCTGGCGGCTCTGCTCTCCCCGCTGCTGAAGAGGCTCTACCCAAGCGCCTCGCGCGACGGCGAGACGCTTGAGGCGCTGACGGCGAACGTATCCGCGAATATGCTCGGCCTCGGCAACGCGGCGACGCCAATGGGAATACGCGCGGCGCGGCGCATGGCGGCTCAGGGCAAAAGGGGGGAGGCGAGCCACGAGCTCTGCCTGCTCGTCGTTATGAACACGGCGTCGATACAGCTCCTGCCCACGACGGTGGCGGCGGTGAGAGCGGCGAACGGCGCTTCCTCGCCCCTCGACATACTGCCGGCCGTGTGGCTGAGCAGCGTAGGGTCGGTCTGCGCCGGGATGACAGCCGCGGCGCTCCTTCGCCGGCTCGCACGCAGATGAGCGCCGCGCTCAGCCTGCTGCCCGCTGCGATAATAGCCCTGAGCGCCGTATACGGCGCTGCCAGAGGGGTGGAGGTATTCGACGCCATGCTCGACGGGGTAAAGGACGGTCTCGGCGTGTGCCTGCGCATCTTCCCCTCGCTGCTCGCGCTGCTGACCGCGGTATACATGCTCCGAGCCAGCGGCGCGCTGGAGGCGCTCACGACTCTGCTCTCGCCGCTCATGACGCTGCTCGGCATCCCGCCGGAGACCGCCCCGCTCGTGCTGCTGCGTCCAGTGAGCGGCTCAGGCGCGCTCGCCGTAGGCAGCGAGTTCATAGCCTCCTACGGGGCGGACAGCCTCATAGGCCGCACGGCGGCCGTCATGCTGGGCAGCACGGAGACGACCTTCTA
>DVKN01000003.1 GCA_018716005.1 Candidatus Scatomorpha stercoravium | reverse complement strand
CTGCGCTTCAAGCACGCGGTCGAGAGCTATGAGGAGATTGAAAACGGCATCCGCGTCCACGTCAAGGGCCGCGAGAGCATTGACTGCGCCTTCGTCGTCCTCGCCGTCGGCGTCGTGCCGGAGAGCGAGCTCGCGAAGGCCGCCGGGCTCGAGCTCGGGCCCAAGGGCTCCATCATGGTCGACAGCCATATGCGCACGAGCGACCCCGACATCTACGCCGTGGGCGACGCCGTGCCGGTCACCGACCCCGTCACCGGCGCGCTCAAGCTCACGCCGCTCGCCGGCCCGGCCAACAAGCAGGGGCGCATCGCCGCAGACAATATATGCGGCATCCCCAGCGAGTACAGGGGCACGCTCGGCGCTTCGGTCGTCAAGGTCTTCGGCCTCACCGCCGCCACCGTCGGCCTCAACGAGAAGGCCGCCAAGGCCGCGGGCGTCAAGTATGAGCGCATCGTCGGCTACTGGGGCAACCACGCGGGCTATTACCCCGGCGCGAAGAACATGACCGTCAAGGTGCTCTTCGACCCCGATACGGGCAGGATACTCGGCGCGCAGATTGTCGGCCCCGTGGGCGTGGACAAGCGCATAGACGTCTTCGCGACCGCCATACGCGCGGGCCTCACCGGCGCCGACCTCGCCGAGCTGGAGCTGAGCTACGCCCCGCCCTACGGCTCCGCCAAGGACCCCGTCAATATGTGCGGCTTCATGATAGAGAACATCCGCGCCGGGATAGTCAAGCAGTTCCACTGGGACGAGGTCGCCGCCCTGCCGCGCGACGGCTCCGTCACGCTGCTCGACGTGCGCAACCCGGGCGAATATGAGGCGGGCCACATCGACGGCGCTGTAAACATCGCACTCGACGGCATGCGCGAGCATCTCGGCGAGCTCGACAAGTCCAAGCCCGTCTACGTCAACTGCTTCTCCGGCATGCGCAGCTATATCGCCTGCCGCATCCTCGCGGGGAACGGCTTCGACGTCTACAACCTCTCCGGCGGCTGGCGCTTCTACGACCTCACCATGCGCGGCAGGGCCGACAACGAGCACTACCCCTGCGGAGAAAAGAAGTGAGCACGATGGACTATAACGCCGCCGCGCTGGAGATGCACCGCGCCCACCGCGGCAAGATAGAGATAAAGGGGAAGGTCGCCGTCAAAACCCGCGACGACCTCTCCACGGCATACACCCCCGGCGTCGCCGAGCCCTGCCGCCGCATAGCCTCTGAGCCGGAGGCGGTCTGGGAGTACACGTCCAAGGGCAACATGGTCGCCGTCGTCACGGACGGCACGGCCGTGCTCGGCCTCGGCGACATAGGCCCCGCGGCCGCCCTGCCCGTCATGGAGGGCAAGGCCCTGCTCTTCAAGGAGTTCGGCGGCGTCGACGCCGTGCCCCTCTGCCTCGATACGAAGGACCCGGACGAGATTGTCGCCATTGTCCGCGCCGCCGCGCCGACCTACGGCGGGATTAACCTCGAGGACATTTCGGCGCCGCGCTGCTTCGAGATAGAGCGGCGGCTTCAGGAGGCGCTCGACATCCCCGTCTTCCACGACGACCAGCACGGCACGGCCATCGTCGTCTCCGCCGCGCTCACGAACGCGCTGAAGCTCGCCGGGAGGGAACTTGCGGAGGCCCGTATCGTCATAAACGGGCCCGGCGCGGCCGGCACCGCGATAACGAAGATGCTCCTCGCCCTCGGCGCGCGCGACATAGTCGTCTGTGACCGCCGCGGCGCCATTTACGCCGGGCGCGAGGGCGTCGCGGGCCACAAGGCCGAGCTCGCCTCGCTCACGAACCCGCGCGGCGTAAAGGGCCCGCTCGCCGGCGCCATGAAGGGCGCGTACGTCTTCATCGGCGTCTCGGGCGCGAGGCTCGTGACGCCGGAAATGGTGCGCTCCATGGCGGAAAAGCCCATAATCTTCGCGATGGCGAACCCCACGCCGGAGATAAGCTACGCCGAGGCCGTGGAGGCGGGCGCGTACATCGTCGGCACCGGCCGGAGCGACAACCCAAACCAGATAAACAACGTCCTCGCCTTCCCGGGCGTGTTCCGCGGCGCGCTCGACGTGCGCGCGCGGGAGATAAACACCGCCATGAAGGCCGCCGCCGTCAGGGCGCTCGCGGACTTCGTTGGCGATAAGCTCGAGCGCGGGCACATCATCCCCGGGGCCTTCGAGCCCGGAGTCGCGGACGCGGTGGCGAAGGCCGTCGCCGCGGCGGCGCGCGAGAGCGGGGCGGCGAGGATATGAGGGAGCTTCATGCGGGCGCGATAACGGACTGCGTCGCGCGGCTGTGCGTCGAGGCGAACACGCGCCTGCCCTCCGATGCCGAGGCGGCGCTGCGCGAGGCCTGCGGGAGCGAGCCCTGGCCCCTCGCGAGGGGCATACTCGCAGACCTCGCGCGCAACCTCGATACGGCGCGCGAAACCGGCCTGCCCATATGCCAGGACACCGGACTGGTCACGGTTTTCGCCGAAATCGGCCAGGACGTGCACATATCCGGCGACTTTGAGTCCGCCGTGCAGGAGGGCGTCCGCCGCGGCTACGCGGAAGGCTACCTGCGAAAGAGCGTCGTCGCCGACCCGCTCCGGCGCGTCAACACGGGCGACAATACGCCCGCGAATATCGCCGTGCGGCTCGTGCCGGGCGAGGGCGTGAAACTGGCCGTCTCGCCCAAGGGCGCGGGCAGCGAGAATATGTGCCGGGTGAAGATGCTCACCCCCGCCGAGGGCGAGGCCGGCGTGCGCGAATTCGTGCTCGATACGGTCCGCGCCGCGGGCGGCAACCCCTGCCCGCCCATAGTCGTCGGCGTCGGCATAGGCGGCGGCTTCGACTCCGTCGCGCGCCTCGCCCGCCGCGCGCTGCTCCGGCCCCTGGGGAGCGCGAACGCGGATGAATACTACGCCGCGATGGAGCGCGAGCTCCTTGAGGAGATAAACGCCCTCGGCATAGGCCCGCAGGGCCTCGGCGGGCGCACAACCGCCCTTGCCGTCATGGTTGAGGCCGCGCCCACGCATATCGCCATGCTGCCCGCCGCCGTGTGCATCTGCTGCCACGCCGACCGGCACGCGGAGGAGGTGCTCTGATGGCGGAGATACGTCTCAGCGTCCCCTGCTCCCGCGAGGAGGTCATGAGGATACGCGCGGGCGACCGCGTGCTGCTCTCCGGCACGGTGTACACCGCGCGCGACGCCGCCCACCGGCGTATGCTCGAGCTCATGGAGCGCGGCGAGGCCCTGCCCTTCGAGCTCGAGGGCGCAGCCATATACTACTGCGGCCCCGCGCCCGCGCCCCCCGGCCGGGTCATGGGCGCGGCCGGGCCCACGACGAGCTACCGCATGGACGCCTATGCCCCGGCGCTCATCGGGTGCGGCCTCGCCGTCATGATAGGCAAGGGCCCGCGCAAGGAGCCCGTGCGCGAGGCCATGCGCGGGCACGGCGCGGTATATCTCGCGGCCGAAGGCGGCGCGGGCGCACTGCTCGCGAGCTGCGTCGAGGCGTGCGAGACCATAGCCTGGCCGGACCTCGGCCCCGAGGCCGTGCGCAGGCTGACGGTGCGCGATATGCCCCTCGTCGCCGCCTGCGACGCCGCGGGCGGGAACCTTTATGAGAGCGGCCCCGCCGCGTATCTCGCGTCGTGCGGGAAATAATAAACAGCAGAGGTAAATTGAAATGGCAGCCAGAGGAAATCACAGCCGGCGCGGCTCCTCGTCGGGCGCGACGGCGATAAAACTGATATTGCTGCTGTGCGTGGTGCTGGTCATGGTGGCCGCGGGCTCGACGCTCTTTTCGGATGGCGGGGAGGCCTCCCCGGCCGTGACGCCGTCCGCGACGCCGGAGGGCCTTCAGGAGGTCGACAACCTCGTCACGAGCCCGGACGCGCAGACGACGGAGCAGCCGTCGGTCACGCCCGGCGCGGCCGAGACCCCGCCCGTGCAGAACCTCCCCCGCCCGCCGGAGGGAACCGCCGCCGGAATAGGCGCGGACATCGCCGTCCCCGCCTCCGCCGCGGTGGACGACAGCTACTTCGCTGACGCGGTCTTCGTCGGCAACAGCCGCACCCAGGGCCTGCAGATGTACGGCGGCGTCACGGGCACGACCTTCTGGACGAAGGTCGGCCTCACGGTGGACAGCGCCTTCAAGGACGTTATCGTGCCGGTCAGCAACCAGTGGTACACCGTCGCCGACGCCCTGCGCTACGCGAGCTACAATAAGGTCTACATCATGCTGGGCATGAACGAGCTCGGCTGGGTCTACGAGAGCGTCTACAAGGACGACTACGCCAAGCTCATCGACGTCATACAGGAGAGCCATCCCGACGCCGTCATCTACGTGCAGTCTATCATCCCCGTCAGCAAGTGGAAGGAGACGAACGACTCCGAGGGCACCTATACGAACGCCAACGTCATGAGGCTCCAGAAGGTGCTCGTGGAGATGTGCAAAGAGAAGGGCGTCAACTACGTCAACGTCGCCGAGGTCATGCAGGACAGCGACGGCTGCCTCTTCTCCGAGGCCACCGAGGACGGCACCCACCTGACGGCCGAGTACTGCAAGATTTGGATGGACTATCTGAGAACACACACCGTACAGTAATTGGAGGACAACAAGATGAAGCTCACACGCACCGCCGCGCTCATTCTCGCGCTGGCCATGGTCTTCGCTCTCGCCGGCTGCGGCGGGGAAAAGGCCGAATCCATAGACACCGCCGCCCTCGCCGGGCAGCTCGTGGAAGCCGCGAGCTTCGGCGAGCCGATGAACGCGCTCGACAGCGCCGTGGCCCTCGGCCTCTACGGCGCGGGCGAGGGCGTCACGGTCACCGCCTATGCCGGCACCGGCGCCACCGCCGAGGAGGCTGCCGTCTTCGACTGCGGCAGCGCCGAGGCCGCCGAGGCGCTCAAGGCCTCCCTCGAGCAGCGCAACGAGGTACGCATCTCCCAGTACGCGGACTACGACCCCGAGGAAGTGCCCAAGCTCGAGAACGCCCTCATAATCTCCGGCGGGCAGTACGTCGTCCTGCTCGTAGCCCAGGACCAGAGCGGCGCCGCGCAAATAGCCGCCGACGCCCTGGCGAAGCAGTAAAAGCAAAGGCCCCGTACACCGGGGCCTTGTTTATACTAAGCGCTGAATAAGGAGGCGGGCGTATGAAATGCAAGGCAAGTACAACTGTCAATGAGCCGCGGGAAGTTAAAAAAAGACTGCTCGTCAAGAGCGTGCTGCTTGCCATTGTAATTGTTATGTGCTTGCCTCTGCTGCGCACACCCGGGGAATATGTTAAAGAGCGTCGGGACTGGACGTTTGGCGAGCTGCTGTATGAAGAGAAAGTTGCTCCGGACACCTATGCCGTATTTTTTACGTGGTTCGACGGGCTTATATCATGTGAGCTTGTGCGAAACGAATGGTTTTGGTATGAGTACATGGACACTATCAATATAGCTCATACCACAGGCAACATA
>DVKN01000265.1 GCA_018716005.1 Candidatus Scatomorpha stercoravium | reverse complement strand
CTGGTTGGCCTTCTCGACGTCGAAGTTGTACTCGCCGTAGAGGCTCTCGTCGAAGCCGACGACGCCGGGGGCGACGCGGGTGAGGGTGGGCACGCCGGCGCCGTCGAGGACGGCCTCGGCGATGACGGCGTCGTCAATGGCGTAGTCGATGGCCTGGCGGACGCGGACGTCGGCGGTCTCGTTGCCCTCGGAGCACTTCATGCCGAACATATAGACGCGGGTGCTCTCGCCGAGCAGGACGGAGGTGCCCTCGTTGGAGTTGATGCGCTCCCACTCGTTCGGGGAGACGGAGTTGATGATGTCGACGCCGCCGGCAAGCAGCTCGCCGACGCGGGTGGAGCTCTCGGGGATGACGCGGAAGACGACCTTATCCCAGTCATCGTTGACCTCGCCGTAGTAGTTGTCGCTGGGCTCCATGACGACCTCCTGGTCGGCGGTGTAGCTCACGAACTTGTACGGGCCGGAGCCGATGGGGGCCTTGAGGAACTCGTCCATGCCGACCTCTTCAATGTAGGCCTTGGGCAGGATCTCGCCGCCGGACTTGCTCAGCAGGGCCTCGAGCGCCGGATAGGGCTCCCAGGTCTTGATATTGAAGTGGTAGTCGTCGATTATCTCGACGCTCTCGACGTTCTTCCAGTGGGGGTACTCCATGAGGGTCTCGTCCTTGGCGGCGCGCTCGATGGAGAACTTGACGTCGGCGGAGGTCAGCGGGTCGCCGTTGTGGAAGACGGCGTCCTCGCGCAGGGTGAAGGTCCAGGTGGTGTCGTCGACGATGGAGTAGTCGGTGACGAGGTCCTTCACGATGTTCATCTCGTCGTCGCGGCCGAGAAGTTTGCTGTACATATTCTCGACAACGGCGGTGGTGGCGGTCCTGAGCAGGGCCTGGGGATCCATGGTCTGCGGGTCGGCGGCGAGGCCGATCGTGAGGGTGCGGTCCTCGGCGGAGGGCGTGCCCTCGGGGTTTGCGCTCGGGTCGGTGGCGGCCGTGCCGCAGGCGCTCAGCAGCAGGCACAGGGCCATCGCGCCGGCGATGATTTTCGCAAGCCTTTTCTTCATTCTTTTCCTGTCCTTTCTCTTTTGAACTTTATTCTAATCAAAACAGCCTAGACTGCTTCAATAACGCGAGAGCTCGTCCATTACGGCGCAGTTTATGCGTATCATCTCGATAAAGGCGTCACAGGCGAGGTGCTCGTTGGGGGCGTGGATGTTGGCCTCGGCGCTGCTCGCGCCGAACATCCCGGCGGGGATGCCGGTCTTGTGGCAGAAGGTGTGCATGGGGCTCGTGCCGCCGCTGGAGACCTTGAGCGCCACGGGGCGGTCATAGAGCCGCTCGAGCGCGGCGACGACGGCCTTCGAGAAGGGCGCGTTCAGGTCGGAGCGGTAGGCGCTCTCGCCGGAATCCCATATGAGCTCGACGTCGGTGAAGCCGTGCCTGTCGAGATGCTCGCGGACGAGGGAGAATATGCGCTTCGGGTCCTGGCCGGGGACGAGGCGGAAGTCTATCTTCACGCTCGCCTCGCTGGGGAGGACGGTCTTGCTGCCGTCGCCCTGATAGCCGGAGGTGAGGCCGCATATGTTGCAGGTGGGCTTGAAGTAGAGGCTCTCGAGTATCTCGCGCTTCGTCTTCCCGCCCGTGAGGGCTTCGACGCCGAGATACCTGCGCGTGCGCTCCGGGTCGAAGGGATCGGACTCGAGGAAGCCCAGGGCGGTCTCGTCCGGCGGGATTATGCCGTCGTAGAAGCCGTCTATCGTGATATTGCCCTCGGCGTCCTTCATGCTCGCGAGGGCCTGGACAAGCCTCCAGGCGGGGTTCGGCGCGATGGCGGCGTACATGCTGTGCGCGTCGCGCCCGGCGGTCTTCACCTTCATATGGACGTAGAGCAGGCCCTTGACGCCCATGGTGACCTCGCAGGGGCCGCCGCGCTCCTTCTCGCCGCCCTCCCAGACGTAGCCGTCGCACTCCAGGAGCTCGGGATGGGCCTCGGCGAAGGGCTCGAGGTTCGGGGAGCCTATCTCCTCCTCGCCCTCAAAGATGAGCTTCACCCCACAGGGGAGCGTCCCGGCGGTCTTGAGCCAGGCGTCGATGGCGCAGAGCCTCGTCGCGAGGCCGTCCTTGTTGTCGGCGACGCCGCGGGCGTATATGACGCCGTCGCGTATCTCCGCCGCGAAGGGGTCGGAGTCCCAGAGGTCGATGGGGTCGACGGGCTGGACGTCGTAATGGTCGTAGCAGCCGTACACCCTCGGGCTCTCGCCCTTGAGCTCGGCGTATATGACGGGGTTGCCGTCCGTGGGGATGAGCGTGGGCTCGATGCCGTAGGCGCGCATCTTCTCCTGCACAAGCTCTATCATCTCGGGTATTCCCTCGCCGGTCCCGGCCAGGCTGGGCTGGCGGCAGAGCTCGCGCAGGAGCTCTATATACTCCTCGCGGTGGGCCTCGATGTAGTCCAGCGCTTTCTTAAGCCTCTCGGTCAATTTTCATTCCTCCTTTGACGCCCGCAGGGGGCGGATTGTCTTTCCCGACGGCAATATAGCTCCATATCCCCGCCGCGAGGACCAGCGCGCCGCCGGCCAGGGCCGGCAGGGCCGGCCTCTCGCCCAGGAAGGCCAGGCCCAGCGCCAGGGAAAAGAGTATGCCGGAATATCCGTAAATGTTGACCTCGCCCACCGGCGCGCGCTCGTAGGCCCACATCTGCGTGAGCTGGCCGAGGCCGCCGAAGAGCCCTATGCCCGCGATAGCGAGCCACTCCCCCGCGTCCGGGAGGACGAAGTCCCCGGCGAGGAAGGGCGCGGAGAGCGCTATGCTCAGCACCGAGAAGTGCATCGCCACTGTGAGCGCGTGGACCCGGTTCTTCATGAGCCCCAGGAAGAGCGAGGCGAGGGCGTTGAAGAGCGAGGAGAGCACAGCCATCGTCAGCACCAGCGGCTGCGAGCCCAGCGTCCCGGAGGGGGACGCCGTCATGGCCCCGCCCGCTATGGCGAGGATGACCGCCGCGTACTGCGTCGCGGTCACGCGCTCCTTCAGGAATACGGCCGCGAGCACGACGACGAGGAAGCCGCTCGTGCGGCCTATTATCGTGAGGCTGCCCTGGTCGCCGCCCTTGGCCGCGATGAAGAGGAACACGACGTTAAGGCAGCCGCAGAGGCTCCAGCCTATGAGATACGGCTGCTCGCGCAGCGTGCCGAGGGGGCGGACGCCCTTTTTCCACACCAGCGCGTAGAGTGCGACGGCCATGACGTTGCGGAAGAACACCTGCTCCATCGCGGGTATGTCCGCGCAGAGGCTCGAGCAGAGCTGCATGGCCGAAAAGCCGAGCGCGCTCAAAATCATGAAGGCCGTGGCCCAGCCCTTTCCGGGGAATCTCAGCTCTCTCACAGGCGGTGCATGAGCTCCCGCGTGGCGGGATATAGCGCCGTGTACACCTCGCGCAGCACGCCGTAGCGCTCGTGAGCGGCCGGGTCGGGCGTATAGACGCGGCCGGGCCTTATGACGCTCTTGAGCTCCGCGAAGCCGGAGAGGCAGCCCGTGCCGACGGCGGCCATGAGCGCGTCGCCGTAGCTCGCGCCCACGGTGACGGCGGGGACGAGTATGCGCTTGCCGGAGACGTCGGCGGTAATCTGCATCCAGGCGGGGTTCTTCGTGCCGCCGCCCACGGCGGTGACCGCGGCGACCGGGAGCCCGGCGTCCTCCATGAGCCGCACGTTCTGCCAGAGCGAGCAGGCCACGCCCTCCAGCGCGGCGCGGTAGATGTGTCCGCGGCCGTGGCCGAGCTTGAGGCCGAAGAGCACGCCCTTCGCGTCCGGGTCGTTTATCGGCATCCTCTCCCCCGCGTGATACGGCAGGCAGACGAGGCCCTCGCTGCTCTCGGGGAGATAGTCCATCATGGCGGAGTAGGCGTTTCTCCCGCCCGCGGCCTCGGCCTCGACGAGCTCGGGGAAGAAGCTGTCCCGCACCCAGCGGGTGAGGGTCCCGGCCGCGTTCGTGCCGCCGGATACGCTCCAGGTACCGGGGACGGTGTAGTTGCCGGCGTGGACGCGCGGGTCGCGCACCTCATGCCCGGCGCAGTAGTAATAGAAGAGCGAGGAGCCGAACTGGAACATGACGTCCCCGGGCTCGACTATGCCCACGCTGACGGCCTCGGACGTGGAGTCGCCGCTGCCGGTTATGACCGGCGTCCCGGGCGCGAGGCCCGTTTCACGCGCGGCGTCCCCGGTGACGAAGCCCGCGAGCTCGGTTACCGTGCGGCATTCGGCGAGCTGGTCCGGCCGGCAGAAGAGCGCGCACTCGGCCTCGTCTATGCTGCCGTCGGCGCGGTAAAGGGGCCGGAAGGCCGCCTTCGCGAGGAACTGGTCTATGACGTAATTGCCCGTCAGCTTCGCGGTGATATACGAGGAGCCGGTCAGGAACTTCGCGGCGCGGGAGTACACCTCGGGCTCGCGGTTCTTAACCCAGAGTATCTTCGCCGCGACGTCGTCGGAGCATATCGGGCGGCCGAAGCGTTCCATGACGCCCTCCTCGCCGTAGCGCTCCGTGAGCCAGGCCATCTCATCGCGGCTGCGCGCGTCTATGCCGTAGAGTATCGCCTTCCTGAGCGGGCGGCAGTTTTCGTCCACCGGGAGGCAGTCGCAGCCGAGGACGCTCGCGCCCACGCCGGCTATGTCGTGCTTGGATATCCCGCTCCCGGATATGAGCGCGCGGGAGACGGCGCAGAAATCATGCCACCAGACGGCCTCGGCGTCGTGCTCGAAGAAGCCCGGCGCGGGGTTCTCCATCGTGTGCGCCGCGGTCTCCACGGCTGTGATATTGAAGCTCTCGTCCATCAGGACGCCCTTTGTCTCGAAGCTCCCGATGTCTATGCCCATGAAATACTTGCCCACGGCGGCCACCTCTTTACAGGGTCTTGCGGAATTCCCTCACTATGTTCATGAACTCGACGACGCGCTCGGGGTCGACGTTGTTCTCGAACTTGCCGTCGGTCTTGAAGGTCGTGCCCACGCAGGCGCCGTCGGCGCAGCTGAGCTTCTCGACGGCCGTGGCGGCGTTGCAGCCGGTGTTGCAGAAGACGGGCACGTCCCCGGCGGCGGCCTTGACCTCGGCCATGATGTCGGTCCTCGTCTCGCTGCCCGCGGAGGCGCCGGAGACGCACAGGCCGTCGGGCGCGCAGCTGAAGATTATGGACTTCGTAACGGTGCGGATATCGCGCTCGACGAGATAGGCGTCAGACTCGGGGTTGACCTTGTAGAGCATCTTCAGGTTCTCGAGGCCGAGGGCCTTCCTGCGGCGGGCGATGGCCGCGACGTCGGTGTTCACTATGCCGCTCTCGCCCATGTACGCGCCCGTGAAGGCGCTGCGGATGAAGTACGCGCCCGTGGCGGCGGCGAGCTCGAGGCTCGCGAGGGGGTTCAGGACCACGTTCACGCCGAAGGGCACGCGGATGTGCTCCTTGAGCCGGCCGACGAGGTAGCCCATGGCCCCGACGGTGACGGGGTCGGCCTTGAGCTGGTAAGGCAGGGAAAATTCGTTGGCAATGAGCACGCCGTCCACCCCGCCGTCCTGAAGCGCCTCGAGGTCGGCGCGGGCCTGGCGGTAGACCGCCTCCATGTCGCCGCCGTAGAGCGGGTCGCCCGGAAGCGCGCGCAGATGCAAGAGCGCGATGATAGGCTTCTCAACGGAGAACATTTCCTTAGTCCAGAGCATTTATTCTTCTCCCCTTGGTCGTAATTCGTCTCCTGACGTCTCAGGGCGTCATAATTCGTAATGTTGTTATATGACGTCTATGACGTTATAATACGACTGTATGCCGGGCTTGTCAAGCGCTTTTTGCGTTTTTCTTGTGAAGGTTGCCGCAGACGCGGTGAAAAAGACGTTGACAATCTGGCGGATTGACGTTATTTTAGTATTATACGGCAGCCATTTAATTCGAGACATGACCCGGTGAAAGAACATTTTGGGAAAAGGATGTATGACATGAAGTTGAACGAGCAGGACGCGCTGCCCCTCTACAAGCAGCTTGTGCAGGCGGTGAGCGAGGGCATACGGAAGGGTCAGTACCCCGAGGGGAGCAGGCTGCCGAGCGAGCAGGAGCTCAGCGAGCTCTACGGCGTGAGCCGCATAACCGTGCGCGCGGCGCTCAAGGAGCTCGCGGCGGACGGGCTCGTCGTGCGCCGCCAGGGCAAGGGCACCTATGTGGGCCGCGTGAAGCTCAGGCGCGACCTCGCCATGGCCACCAGCTTTTCGGACGCCTGCCGCGAGCAGGGCCGCGTCCCCGGCGCGAAGATGCTCTACGCGGGCTACGAGAACGCGACGGAGGCGGACATCAGGGATATGCAGCTCGAGGAGGGCGCGCGCGTCGTCTGCCTCAGGAGGCTGCGCTACGCGGACGGGGTGCCCATCTCCGTCGAGGAGGACCGCTTCCCGGAGCGCTATAACTTCCTGCTCGACGAGGACCTGACCGACCGCTCCCTGCTCGAGACGCTGGAGACGAAGTACGGCATAAAGTTCTACGTCACGCACCGGACGATAGAGCTCGTCTACGCGAGCCACAGCACGGCGAGGCTGCTCAATTGCAGCGTGAAGACGCCGCTCATGTACATCGTGAGCACGGGCTGCGAGATTGCGACCGACCTGCCCGGCCCGCGCTCGCTGCAATACATCCTCGGCGAGAATTTCAAGCTCTATATCTGAAAAAGGCGTTAAAATGCCCCCCGGCGAGGGTTAATCCCGCCCGGGGGGCTGTTTTCGTTTATTCGCGCTCAGGCAAGCAGCTCGAGGTATTCCTCGAGGCAGAGGCCGTTCGACATTATGTACTCCGCGACCTCAACGCCGACGTACCTGTAGTGCCAGGGCTCCCAGATGATGCCGGTGATATCGCCCTTGCCGTTCGGGTAGCGCTCGATAAAGCCGTATTCGGCGCAGTGCTCCCGGAGCCAGGCGTACTCGGGCTGCTCCGCGAAGCCGGAGTCGAGCACGCTGTAGCCGCTGGTCAGGAAGTCTATCGTGAGCCCGAGCTCGTGCTCGCTGGTGCCGGGGCGGGCGACGACGGCCGCGGCCTTTTCCTCGGCCTCCTCGCGGCCGTATCCCTCAAGCTGGAAGCGATAGACCCGGTTTTCGTACAGCTGCTCCTGCGTGGCGCGGCTGCGCCAGGCGCTGCATATGTAAAGGCCCATACCGTCCTTTTGTGCGGCGTCGAGCATGGCGTTGAGAGCGTCAGCCGCGCGCGCGTCGAAGAGGTAGCCGTTCCCGACGGCCACGGTCTCGATCTCGTACTCGCCCTCGAGCGGGTGCGCGGCGCTCGCGATGGCTATCTGCCAGTCGTGCTCGGGGAGCGGCACGCTCTCCGGCGTGGGCGTCGGCTCCGCCGTCGGCGAGGGCCCGGCTGTGTCTGTCACCGGCGCGTCCGACGGGGGCTGCGCGGCCGTCTCGCGCGGGTGCGAAGCGAGCCAGCCGACCTCGAGCGCGAGTATGGCGAGCAGTATAAGTATTCCCGGTACTTTCCAGTCATTCAAGCGTACTTCACCTCGGAGAGGGTCAGGGAGAGGTCGACGAGCAGGCTGGGCCCGGCGTCCTCATATATATGGCATCGGAGATCGTAGACGTAGACGAGCCCGTCCTTTGTGAGCTCAACGAGCATGGTTTCCGCGCCATTTTGACGGTAATCGACATTTTCAAAGCCCAATTCTGCCACGAGCGACTCGAGGCCCGAGCGGATGAAGGACTCGGCGCGGCCCTGATATTCGTTGTAGCCGCGCTCGCAGATGCTGCTGCAATAGAGGTAGTAGACGTCGCCGGTGTCAATATCTGTCTTGACGTTATACCAGTTCGTCCAGTCGGCGGTCCAGCCGCGGAAGTACTCGTAGACGCGGATGCCGCGCTCGCCGTCGGCGACTGTGTATATCTCCTCGCCGGCGGAGCTCTCGCTCCTGAGCGCGCCGGAGTCCATGAAGAGGGCGGAGGAAATCTCCCTTGCCGTCTCGCGGGCGGCGTCGAGCTTGCCGGACTTTATCTCGGATTCGCCGAGCTCCGTGCGCTCGAGCTCGCCGGCGTCGTATCTCGCGAAGAGGGTGACGTTCCTGTCCTCGGCGGGGACGGAGCCGATGATGGCGATTTCACCTCCGTCCAGGAATAGGAGCGGAAGCATCAGGAAGACGCACAGCAGCAGAACGGTCACGGCCCAGGGGAGGGCGGATTTAAGCTTCATTGGCCGCCTCCTCGAGGAAAACGCGCACGGTCGTGCCCTCGCCGGGCGCGCTCGTGAATTCGAGCCGGGTGCCGTGGAGCTCGGCTATGCGCTTGCACAGCGCGAGGCCGAGCCCGGCGCCGTTCTGGGCGCGGGAGCGGGACTTGTCTATCATGTAGAAGGGCTCCTCGATGCGCGCGAGGTCCTCCGGCTTCATGCCGCGGCCGTGGTCGCGCACAAAAAAGGCGTAGCCGCCCTCCTCCCTCCTGCCGTAGAGCTCGACTGTCTGGCCGCGGCGGGAGGCCTTGCGGGCGTTGTCTATGAGGTTTATGAGCAGGGTTTTGAAGAGGTCGGGCTCTATCCAGACCTCGCCGGGCTCCCAGCGCATATCGAGCGTCATTCCGTCGGCGGCGAGGCTCGGCACGGTGACGGCGGCGACCTCGCGGATGAAGTACGGCGCGTCGAAGCGGCGGCGCTCTATGCCCTGCTTGCCGGAGACGATAAGCTCGAGCAGCTTGAGCGAGAGCGATTCGAGGCGCTTGCCCTCGGAAAAGATATAGCCCGCGGCGGTGAAGCGGTTCTTCGGCGTCATCTCGCGGGAGCGGAGCATATCCGCGTAGCCGATGATGGCCGTGAGCGGGGTCTTCAGCTCGTGCGCGAAGGACGCGATGAACTCCTCGCGGCGCTCGGCTATCTCTGATAGGTTCGCCATCTCGGAGCTGAGGCTCTCGCACTCGC
>DVKN01000264.1 GCA_018716005.1 Candidatus Scatomorpha stercoravium | reverse complement strand
CGTGCCGGTCTTGTCAAAGACGATGGTGTCCGCCTCCGCGACGGCCTCGAGGAACTTGCCGCCCTTGACGGTGATGTGCGCGCGGCCGGCCTCGCCCATGGCGGAGAGCACAGCGAGGGGCATGGCGAGCTTGAGCGCGCAGGAGAAGTCGACCATCAGTACGCTGACCGCCCGCTGCACGTTCCTCGTGAGCGCGAGGCTCAAGAGGCTGCCCGCGAAGGTCCAGGGCACGAGGCGGTCGGCGAGGTGGGCCGCCTTCGCCTCGGTGGCGCTCTTGAGCTTTTCGGAGCGCTCTATCATCTCGACTATGCGGTCATAGCGGCTCTCGCCGAGGCCCTGCTTTACCTCGACGACGCACTCGCCCTCCTCCACCACCGTCCCGGCATAGACGACGCTGCCCGGGCGCTTGGCGGCGGGGATGCTCTCGCCGGTCAGCGAGGCCTGGTTGACGCTGGCCTCGCCCGAACAGACGACGCCGTCCACCGGGATCATGCCGCCGGCGCGTATGACGACCCTGTCGCCGGGGCGAATCTGCGCTATGGGCACGAGTTCATCGCCGCCCTCGCCGCGCCGCCACACTCTGTCTACGTTCAGCGACAGGCTCTCGGCGAGCCCCGCGACGGATTTCTTGTGCGTCCACTCCTCCAGCAGCTCGCCGAGCTCGAGCAGGAACATGACCGAGCCCGCCGTGCCGAAGTCGCCGCGGAAGGCCGAGACGCCGATGGAGATGGCGTCCAGCAGCTCGACCTTCATCCTCCGCCGCCAGACGCAGCGAAGGCCGCGGCGCAGGAAGGGCAGCATATGTACGGCCGCGCGAGCCTTGCGCAGCGGTATGGGCAGGAAGAGCGTGGCCGCCGCCTTGCTCAGCACCTTGCGGACGAGCCTTTCGGCGAAGGCGCGGTTTATCTCGCGGACGCTCTGCCCCGGCAGCGTTACGCTGCCCTCGGCCTCGGCGAAGGAGAAGCGCCCCAGCGCGGCGAGGCAGCCGCTGCGCCCGCCGGGCGCGTATGCGAATATGACGCAGCCGGTGCGCTCGTGCACCGTCACGCTCTCCGCTCCGCTCTCGCGGGAGAGCCAGGCCTGCATGAGGTCGGCCTCGCGGACAGAGAGCGGCCGCGCGAGCTTCACGCGCAGGCGCGCGCTGCTCTCATGGACTATTTTGGCTTTCATAGTACCTCCCAACAGCAAAAAAGGAGCCGGCAGGCTCCCTTTAAGCTTCAACCTCGACCTCGGCCTCGGCCTCTTTGGCCTCGCGGTCGGCGTTGATGTCCTTCGCGGCGGCCAGGATGTCGGCGGCCTCCTCCTGCACGGCGGTGACCGTCTCCATGACGGACTTCTGCGCCCTCAGCCCGGCGGCGGTCAGGTGGGTGTAGACCTTCTTCGCGTCGCGGCTGGCCAGCAGCTTGAGCCCCACGGAGCCGAAAAGCGCCCCGCCGGCGAAGCAGGCGAGATGCACGTACTGTTTCATTGTAAAATCTCCCTTCACTTGCGCTTATAGCCCGTTATCATGACCATGACCATGCAAATCACGGCGCCCCAGGCCCAGAATCTGTGCTGCTTCAAAGCTTTCACTTCCTTTAATCAGCGTTAGAAAATTATACGGATTCCCCGCCGCCCTGTCCGCCGGTTTCGGGCGCGGTTTCGCCGGAAACGGACATTTTTCTGTATTTGCCGGGGCTGGCCCCGAAGCGCCGGAGGAAGTTCGCGCCGAACTGGCTGGGGCTCGCGAAGCCCACGGCCTGAGATATGTCGAGCACGCTCATGTCCGAGCGCCGCAGCAGCTCGGCGGCGCGCTCCATGCGCTTTTCGCACAGCCAGGCGTGTATGGGCTGCCCGTAGAGCTTGCGGAAGGCCGCCTTCAGCGCGGTGGCCGATACGCAGAAGCGGCGGCTGAGCTCGGGGATGGTCAGGCGCTCGTCGAGGTGCGCGGACATATATGCCTTCGCCTCGGCGGCGGCGCGGGCGATGGCGGGGTTCATGCCGCCCGGCGCGGGGACGCCCGTGCCGCCGGCGCTTAAAAGATAGAGCAGCTCCACCGATTTCCACACGCACCAGCGGGCCCGCTCGCTCCGGGGCAGGCGCTCCAGGTCGGCAAAGACGGCGCGGCTCCAGTGGCTGGGGCCCTCCACGGCGCAGCCGCCCCGGCCGGCCATCCACCGCCGCGCCTGCCCGGTGTCCAGGGAGAGGTTCCCCAGCAGCCCGCAGATGGCTTGCAGGCTCTCGCGGGCGCCCCGCGCGTCCACCGCCACAAGGACGCCCTCCAGGCCGCCGCCGGCTGCGGCGGCGGCCAGGCCCGAGACGTCGGTGAGCAGCAGCACCTGCCGCGGGCCCAGCTTCAAAACCTGCCCGTCCCGCCGCGTCAGGGTGACTGACCCGGCCAGGCAGAACAGCGCCTCAAAGTGCAGCGCCTCCAGCCGGAGCGGCAGGGAGGCCGCCCCCTCGCCCAGAGAGAACGCGCAGGCCCGCGCGCCCGGCATCACCTGCGTCCAGACCGCAGCGCCGCTGTCATTCAGATACTCCGAGAGCATATCCGCCCCTCCCCAAATGCGTCTGCATCACCGAGTTAGCAGAACCTAACCCGTATATTGCATTATATCACCCCCACCAAATATGTCAAGCCCGGCGCAGCGGCCTCGGGGCGGAGATACGGAAGTATGTCATGGAGTAATCTGGGCTGTAATTTTCTTCATAGCTTTCCGGGGAGCCGGCCGGCCGCTTATGCGGGGGGCCGGCTCTCCTTGTTTTGGGGGGGCGGCGCTTATTATTCCGGGCAGTTATTCACACTTTGTTTACTGAAGTTTGCCGCGTCGTGTGCTACAATAGCTGTCATGAGAAAGATAAACAGGAAAAAGGTAATAGCCGAGGACTACCGGCGGCAGGTGGACGTGTTCG
>DVKN01000263.1 GCA_018716005.1 Candidatus Scatomorpha stercoravium | reverse complement strand
GTTGCGTCCTGCCGGAAGCCCCTTGCAGGGAGCAGATGATTTCCGCAGATTTTCAATCTGTTCCAATCATCACAGGGGAAGCTACACTTCCCCTGCGCTGGCTGCCGCCAGCTACCCCTTTGTGGACTTGCTGCCCGAGAACACCTTGCGCTACAAGCTGTTCCCGTTCAGCAAGTTTTACAATAGGCCGCTATACTTTTCTGAAACGATGAAGTATAATGAAGTCAACGACAAATTAGAAGTTGCGGAGGTAAATATGAAAGAATATACCTTTGTTACTTTAAGACAAAAACCAGAATTAAAAGAAGAAGCTGCTGTATGGTTTCATGATAAATGGGGAGTTCCACAGGAAGCATATCTTGAATGTATGGAAGCCTATCTCAATCACGAAACAGAATATGGTTGGTATCTTTGCTTAGATAAAGAACGGATTGTAGGTGGTCTTGGAGTAATCGAAAATGATTTTCATGACAGGAAAGACCTTACGCCAAATGTATGTGCAGTATATACAGACAAGGAATATCGCTGTCAAGGAATTGCGGGACAATTACTTGATATTGTTGTGAAAGATATGAAATCTAAAGGAATTACACCTATCTATTTGATCACAGACCATACAAGTTTTTATGAAAGATATGGTTGGGAGTTTTTGTGTATGGTTCAGGGAGATAATGAGCCTGATATGACAAGAATGTATATACATAGATAAATTGAAATTTATCAAGCTATCCCCCTTCGGGCCACGTTGGCACGAACTTTCATAACTGAATACCAGCCGCCCACCGGCGGCGCCGCCGAGCAGGAAATCCTTGATTCGATTCCCTGCTTTTTCTTCGCCTGGATGCCGGGAGAAAGGAGGGAGGCTAACCTGCTTCAACTGCGCCAACTACAAGGGCAACCGCGGCACCATCACAAGCACGCATTACATCCGTGAGGTGGATGCCACCTGCTGGTAAAATGCCTGCGACGCTTTGCCCCGCGCTGTGAGAAAAAGAAAAACCCCGGAGCCGAAGCTCCGGGGCTGATGGTGCGAGAGATGGGACTTGAACCCACACGCCTGTAAATGAGACACAGGCACCTCAAGCCTGCCTGTCTGCCAGTTCCAGCACTCTCGCATATTCACGCGCTCACGTCGAGCGCATGAGTTATTATAGCACCGATTTCGCGTTTGTCAAGAGTTTTTTTCGCTACATGCGCCGCCGGCCGCGGGAGAGCTGCGCGGCGGTATAGGCGAGCGAGCCGGCGAGGACGAGGACGAGCGCGGCGGCGCCCCAGTGCATGGGGAGGAGGTAACGCAGCTTCAGGTAGGCGTGGTAGCCCAGGAGGCTCGCAAACTCGGTGAGCGCGGGCAGCACGAGGTATTCCGGCGCGGCGCAGGCGAGGGCGAGCGTGAGGATGTCGGCGGCGTAGAAGTAGCGGTCGTGCATATGCGGCAGCAGGAAGGGGATGCCGACCGCGAATATGACGGCGAAGCCGAGTATGGCCGCGCGGCCGAGCCGGGAGCGCTTCTTCCAGGCCCAGAGTAAGCACAGGCACATGAGCGCGAAGGCCGCGATTATGCCGAGCAGGGAGGCCGTCTCGGGGTCCTCTACATTATAAAAGAAGGCGTAGACGCTGCTCGAGTTGTAATTGAGGGCGCTGCCCACGGTGCCCATCTGGTCGAAGTAGAGCGTCACCGTGCCGAGCAGGGGATAGCCCATGAGCACGGCGGGGAGCATCAGCACGACATACGTGAGCGGGAAGAGGAGGAAGTGCCAGAGCTTCACCTTCTTCGCGATAAGCAGCACGACGAAGATGGGCATGACGAAGACGGCCTGGAGCTTGAACGCGAAGCTCACCGCCATGCAGGCCATGCCCGCCGCGCCCCGGCCGTTCAGCGCGAGATAGAGCGCGAGGACGGCGAAGGCGACGTATATGCTGTCGCACTGCCCCCAGCAGGAGCCGTTCAGTATGACGCTCGGCCAGTAGAGCGTGAGGAAGAAGGCCGCGAGCCGCCGGACGTCGCTGCCGGTATAGAGGCCGACGAGCTTCATCACCGCCCAGGCGAGCACGACGTCGAAGACGACGCTGAGCGCCTTTATGAGCACGAGGTCGTCCGCGCCTATGTAGGAGAAGGCGGCGAGGAAGTAGAGGTAGGGGAGGTTGTAGTTGCCCACGGGCTCGCCCAGCGCCGCGAAGCCGCCGTTGTCCCGGTAGAACTGCACCCAGCGCGAGAGGAAGTCCTGATAGTCGAGCGTGACGTGGCCCATGCAGAGCCCGCGCAGGATAAAGGCCCCCGCGATGAGCGCGGCCGCGAGGCAGACGCGCCCCGGTGTGCGGAGCATGCCGCTCGAATACAGCAGCACCAGCGCCGCCGCGCCTATGACGAGCAGCAGTGTTATAGTGAGTACGTCCATGAGCCATCGTCCTTTCCGTTTGCGCATGAGACGGCGGCGGGGGCCGCCCTGTTCCGAGGGCATGAAAAAAGACGGGAGGAATCCCGCCGGCAACTCAAAAAATTCGCACCTGCCCCTTGACACGGGGGTGCGGAAGATGGTAAAATATCTTGCTATGTCTTCAGAGAGGGATAGTCACCCATTCTCCGGACGCTTATATTCTATCAGGTTTTCAGAAAAAAGCAACCGGATTCAAAGAAGTTTTATCAACGCGGCCGGGCGTACGCGCCGGAGGGCCAAGATTCGATGAAGGAGCGTGCATGATGCCACAGGATGTTTACTACGGCAAGACTCTAAGGAAGAGCTACGCGACGAGCACCGAGATCCAGGATATGCCGAACCTGCTGGAGATTCAGAAGAAGAGCTACCAGTGGTTCCTCGACACGGGCCTGCGCGAGGTGTTCCGCGACGTGGACTCCGTCACCGACTATTCGGGCAATCTCGAGCTGAGCTTCGTGGACTACTCCATGGACGACAAGCCCAAGTACTCCATCGAGGAGTGCAAGGCGCGCGACGCCACGTACGCCGCCCCGCTCAAGGTCAGCGTGAGGCTGCGCAACCGCGAGACCGAGGAGATAAAGGAGCAGGAGATTTTCATGGGCGACTTCCCGCTCATGACCCCCGGCGGCACCTTCGTCATAAACGGCGCGGAGCGCGTTATCGTCTCGCAGATAGTCCGCTCCCCCGGCGTCTACTACGATAAGAAGACGGACAAGACCCAGATTTCCACCTACGGCACGACCGTCATACCCTATCACGGCGCCTGGCTGGAGTACGAGACGGACGCGAACGACCTCTTCTTTGTCCGTATAGACAAGAACCGCAAGCTGCCCGTGACGCTCTTCCTCAAGGCTGTCGGCCGCTACGACGCGGACAAGCCGCACACCTGGCTGAGCTGCCTGGCGAACCCCGTGGCCGGCTGCGTCACCACCGAGCAGCTCAAGGAGGTCTTCGCGAACGACGAGCGCATCGTCAACACCCTCGACCACGACACCTTCACCACCCGCGAGGACGCGCTGCTGGAGATTTATCGCAAGCTGCGCCCCGGCGACCCCCCGACGGTGGAGAGTGCCGAGAGCCTCATCGACAGCCTCTTCTTCGACAAGCGCCGCTACGACCTCTTCAACGTCGGCCGCTACAAGTTCAATAAGAAGCTCTCCATCTCCGGCCGCCTCATCGGCCACGCGCTCGCCGCGCCCGTCGCCGACCCCGTCACCGGCGAGATAATCGCCGAGGCCGGCGAGGTCGTGAATTTCGACCGCGCGCAGTACATCGAGAGCTGCGGCGTCACCGAGGCCTGGGTGAAGGCCGCCGACGGCAAGGACATCCACATCTTCACGAACGGCATGGTCGACCTCGCCCACTTTGTGGACTTCGACCCCGCCGAGGTCGGCGTCAAGGAGAAGGTCCGCGGCATCATCCTCACCGGGCTCATGGAGCAGTACGAGGGCGAGGCGCTCAAGGACGCCATACGAGAGAACATGGACCTCCTCGTCCCGAAGCACATCATCGTCGACGACATCTACGCCTCCGTCAACTACCTGTGCTGCCTCGCGCACGGCGTCGGCACGGCCGACGACATCGACCACCTGGGCAACCGCCGCGTGAGGTGCGTAGGCGAGCTGCTGCAGAACCAGTTCCGTATCGGCTTCTCCCGCATGGAGCGCGTTATCCGCGAGCGCATGACGCTCCAGGACCTCGACATCGTCACCCCGCAGAGCCTTATCAATATCCGCCCGGTCACCGCGGCTATCAAGGAGTTCTTCGGCTCCTCGCCTCTGAGCCAGTTCATGGACCAGACGAACCCGCTGGCCGAGCTCACGCATAAGCGCCGTATGTCCGCCCTCGGCCCCGGCGGCCTGAGCCGCGAGAGGGCGAGCTTCGACGTCCGCGACGTCCACTACAGCCACTACGGCCGCCTCTGCCCCATAGAGACCCCCGAAGGCCCGAACATCGGCCTCATCAGCTACCTCGCGAGCTACGCCCGCGTCAACGAGTACGGCTTCCTCGTGACCCCGTACCGCAGGATACGCAAGCCGGACTGCTTCGTCACCGACGAGGTCGAGTATATGACCGCCGACGTTGAGGACCGCTACATCGTCGCCCAGGCCACCGAGCCCGTGGACGAGAACGGCTGCCTCAAGAATAAGCGCATCACCTGCCGCCACCTCGAGGAAATCATCGAGGTCGACCGCGAGAGGGTCGACTATATCGACATCTCCCCGCGCATGATGGTCTCCGTGGCCACGGCCATGATCCCCTTCCTGCAGAACGACGACG
>DVKN01000262.1 GCA_018716005.1 Candidatus Scatomorpha stercoravium | reverse complement strand
CGAGCTGCGCGAGCTCGCCTTCGGCTGCTGGGAGGGCCTCAGCTGGGACGGCATCGCCGCCGCCTGGCCGGAGCAGTTCGCGGCCTACGCCGCCGACCGGCGCAATTACGCGCCCCCGGGCGGGGAGAGCTACGCCGAGATGATTGCCCGCGCCGGGCCCTTCATAGGCCGGCTGCGCCGCAGCCGCGGCGGGAGCGCGCTCTGCGTCTCGCACAGCGCCGTCATGCGCGGGCTCCTCGCCGCCGAGCGCGGGATAGACATAGGCGAGAGCTATAAGATAATACGGCTCCCCAACGGGGAAATAAGCGCGCTGGAGAGCTTAATTTAAGGAGGGTTAGTCATGCCAAAGTACATTTTCGTCACCGGAGGCGTCGTCTCCGGGCTGGGGAAGGGGATAACGGCCGCCTCGCTGGGACGGCTGCTGAAGGCGCGCGGCCTCAAGGTCGCCGCGCAGAAGCTCGACCCCTACATCAACGTGGACCCGGGCACGATGAGCCCTTACCAGCACGGCGAGGTCTACGTCACCGAGGACGGGGCCGAGACCGACCTCGACCTCGGGCACTACGAGCGCTTCATAGACGAGGATTTGAACCGCTTTTCGAACCTCACCACGGGCCGCGTGTACTGGAACGTCCTCAATAAGGAGCGGCGCGGCGAGTATCTGGGCTCGACAGTGCAGATAATCCCCCATGTGACGAACGAGATAAAGGAGTTCATATACTCCCTGGGCGAGAAGACCGCCGCCGACGTCGTCATAACCGAGATAGGCGGCACCGTCGGCGACATTGAGAGCCAGCCCTTCCTGGAGGCCATACGCCAGGTCGCGCTCGAGCAGGGGAAGGGGAACGCGCTCTTCATCCACGTCACGCTCGTGCCCTACCTCAAGGCCAGCGGCGAGCACAAGAGCAAGCCCACGCAGCACTCCGTGAAGGAGCTGCAGGGCCTCGGCATCTCGCCGGACGTTATCGTGCTGCGCTGCGACGAGCACATAGAGGACCGCGGCGTCTTCGGGAAGATAGCGAACTTCTGCAACGTGAGCCCGGACTGCGTGATTGAGAACGTCACCCTCCCGAGCCTGTACTCGGCCCCGCTCATGCTCGCGCGCGAGGGGCTCGACGCCGTCGTCTGCCGCGCCCTGGGTCTCGATACGCCCGAGCCCGACCTCGCGGACTGGCGCGCGATGGTGCGGCGCATAGAGTCGCGCTCCGGCAGCGTGAAAATTGCCCTCGTCGGCAAGTACGTGCAGCTCCACGACGCCTATCTCTCCGTCACGGAGGCCCTCGGCCATGCCGGGGCGGAGCTCGCCCGGCGCGTCGAGATAAAATGGGTGGACTCCGAGAGCGTCACGCCGGAGACGGCGGAGGGCCTTTTCTCCGATGTGGATGGCATCCTCGTGCCCGGCGGCTTCGGCCAGCGCGGCATAGAGGGCAAGATTCTCGCGGCGAAATACGCCCGGGAGCACGGCGTGCCGTATCTCGGCCTCTGCCTCG
This sequence comes from Candidatus Scatomorpha stercoravium, assembly GCA_018716005.1. Lineage (GTDB taxonomy): Bacteria > Bacillota > Clostridia > Oscillospirales > Oscillospiraceae > Scatomorpha > Scatomorpha stercoravium. Next base: position 3,879 of record DVKN01000262.1, on the reverse strand, counting down.
GTATGCAGATTGCGGTAATAGAGTACGCGCGCGGCGTCCTCGGCTGGGCGGATGCCGCCTCAGGCGAATTCGACCCGGAGAGCGCGCACAAGGTCATAGACTTCATGCCCGGCCAGAGCGACGATATAGACAAGGGCGGCACGCTGCGCCTCGGCGCGTGGCCCTGCGAGGTGAAGCCCGGCACGACGCTCATGCGCTGCTACGGCGAGAGCAGGATAAGCGAGCGGCACCGCCACCGCTACGAGCTCAACAACGCCTTCCGGGCGGAGCTCGAGGCCGCGGGCCTCACCGTCTCCGGCTGCTCGCCGGACGGCAGGCTCGCCGAGGCCGTCGAGATAACGGGCCACCCCTTCTACGTGGGCGTGCAGTACCACCCCGAATTCAAGAGCCGGCCCACCCGGCCCCACCCGCTGTTCCTCGGCTTCCTGAGCGCCGCGCTCAGCCGGGGAGGAAAGGACTGAGCCATGTGCGGAATCGTAGGTTACACAGGCAGGCTTGAGGCCGCGCCGCTGCTGCTCGACGGGCTGCGCCGCCTCGAGTACCGCGGCTATGACAGCGCCGGCGTCGCCGTGCTCGACGCGGGGCGCATCGAGATGGTAAAGGCGAGCGGCTCCGTCGCGAACCTCGCGGAGAAGACGGCGAACGGCGCCGCGCTCACGGGGAAATGCGGCATCGCCCACACGCGCTGGGCGACCCACGGCGCGCCGACGGATACGAACGCCCACCCGCACCTCTCCGAGCACGGGCTCTTCGCCGTCGTCCACAACGGCATAATCGAGAACTTCGCCGCCCTCAAGGGCGAGCTGGAGGCGGAGGGCATCGTCTTCCGCAGCGAGACGGACACCGAGGTCGTCGCGCACCTGCTCGAGAAATACTACGACGGCGACCTCAAGAGCGCCGTCATGCGCACGGCCGCCCGGCTCGAGGGCAGCTACGTCCTCGGCGTGCTCTGCGCGAAGGAACCCGGACGCCTCTTCTGCGTCAAAGAGGCGGGCCCGCTCATACTCGGCGTCGGCGTCGGCGAGAACTACTTCGCGAGCGACGTCACCGCCCTCGTGAGCCGCACGAAGAACGTCATATATATGTCCGACGGCGAGCTCGCCGAGCTCACGCCGGAGAAGATAACGGTCTACGACCGCACGGGCCGCGAGACCGCGAAGGAAGTGAGCCACGTCGTCTGGGACGTGGAGGCGGCCGAAAAGGGCGGCTACGAGCACTTCATGATGAAGGAGATTATGGAGCAGCCCCGCGCCGTAAAGAACACCGTCGAGCCGCGCATACGCGGCGGGGAGATAGTCTTCGAGGACTTCGGCCTCACCGCGGAGGAGATAAGGCGCTTCAGCCGCGTCGTTATCACCGCCTGCGGCAGCGCCTACCACGCCGGCGTCGTCGCGAAATACGTCATAGAATCCCTCTGCCGCGTCAGCGTCGAGACCGCGCTCGCGAGCGAGCTGCGCTACAGCGACCCTATCATAGACGGGCGCACGCTGCTCATAGTCGTGAGCCAGTCCGGCGAGACGGCGGACACGATTGCCGCGATGCGCGAGTGCATGGCCCGCGGCGCGCGCAGCCTCGCCATAGTCAACGTCGTGGGCAGCACGATAGCCCGCCTCGCGGACAACGTGATATACACCCACGCCGGCCCTGAGATAGCCGTCGCCACCACGAAGGGCTATACGACCCAGCTCGCGGCGCTCTACCTCTTCGCCGTCTGGTACGCGGATAAGCTCGGCGCAATCGACGCCGCGCGCCGCGCGGAGCTCATAGCCGCGCTCTACGCCCTGCCCAGCATGGTGCAGCGCGCCATAGACCTCAACGTCCACGTCAAATACCTCGCCGAGCGCTGGCACGGGCACAAGAGCCTCTTCTTCATCGGCCGCAACATAGACTACGCCGCCGCCATGGAGGGCTCGCTCAAGCTCAAGGAGATAAGCTACATCCACTCCGAGGCCTACGCCGCCGGCGAGCTCAAGCACGGCACGATAGCCCTCATAGACGAGAAGCGCCTCGTCGTCGCGCTCTGCTGCCAGGAGCAGCTCTATGACAAGATGGTCAGCAATATCCAGGAGGTCAAGGCCCGGGGCGCGAAGGTCCTCGGCGTGGCCCTGGAGGGGAACCGCCGCATCTTCGCCGAGGCGGACGACGTCCTCTACGTCCCGCGCGGCGAGCGGCTCTTCGCCGCCCTCCCCGAGATAGTCCCGCTGCAGCTCTTCGCGTACTACATAGCCCGCGAAAACGGCTGCTCCATAGATAAGCCCCGCAACCTCGCGAAATCTGTAACAGTGGAGTGAAGAATATGACAAAGCCCGTTTATGAAAGCCCGCTCTGCTCCCGCTACGCCAGCGAGCGTATGCAGTACATCTTCTCGCCGGACTTCAAGTTCCTCACCTGGCACAGGCTCTGGCTCGCCCTCGCCGAGAACGAGATGAAGCTCGGCCTCGTCGTCACGCCCGAGCAGGCCGCGGAGCTGCGCGAAAACCTCGAGATAATCGACTACGAGGCCGCCGAGCGCTACGAGCGCGAGCTCAGGCACGACGTCATGGCCCACATCCGGGCCTGGGGCGACCACTGCCCGAAGGCGCGCGGGATTATCCACCTCGGCGCGACGAGCTGCTACGTCGACGACAACGGCGACCTCATTGCCTACCGCGAGGCCTTAAAGCAGATACGCATGCTGCTCGTGAACGCCCTCGCCGCGCTCGCGGACTTCATCGAGAAGAACGCGGACACGCCCGTCCTCGCCTACACGCACTATCAGGCGGCGCAGCCCACCACCGTCGGCAAGCGCGCGGCCATGTGGGCGCAGGACCTCTGCTTCGACCTCGAGCGGCTGGATTTCGAGCTCGAGCGCATACCCTTCTACGGCTGCAAGGGCGCGACCGGCACGGGCGCGAGCTTCCTCGCCCTCTTTAACGGCGACGCGGAGAAGGCGAGGCGGCTGGAAGCGAACATAGCGCGGGACATGGGCTTCGAGAGCGTGCTGCCCATATGCGGCCAGACCTACACGCGCAAGCTCGACTACTACTTCCTCTCCGTCCTCTCCGGCATCGCCCAGAGCGCGGGCAAGATGGCCACCGACCTCCGGCTCATGGCCCACGAGAAGGAGTTCGACGAGCCCTTCACGAGCTCGCAGGTAGGCTCGAGCGCCATGGCCTACAAGCGCAATCCCATGCGCAGCGAGCGCATATGCTCCCTCGCGCGCTACGTCCTCGCCGACGCGCTCAACCCCGCGATAACGGCCTCCACCCAGTGGCTCGAGCGCACGCTCGACGACAGCGCGAACCGCCGCATCTCCATACCCGAGGCCTTCCTCGCCGTGGACGCCATACTGAACCTCGTTATCAACATCATCTCCGGCTGCACGGTCTATCCGGCCATCATGGAGCGGCATCTCCGCGAGGAGCTGCCCTTCCTCGCCACGGAGAACATCCTCATGCGCGCCGTGGAGCTCGGCGGCGACCGCCAGGAGCTGCACGAGGTCATACGCGAGTACTCAGTCGACACCGCGCGCCGCATGAAGGAGACGGGCTGCGCCAACGACCTCGAGGAGAAGCTCCTCGCGGACGGGCGCTTCAAGCTCGACCGGGAGACGCTTTCGGAGATACTGGACATACGCAAGTTCGTGGGCATGGCCCCGGAGCAGGCGCGCTCCTTCGCCGCCGGGCTGCGCGAACTGCTCGCTGCGAACGCCGCGGAGCTCTCCGCCGAAGGGAAGGGTGAGGTAAAATGCTGACCGCCGTTGTGGGAATAAACTGGGGCGACGAGGGCAAGGGCCGCATGGTTGACCTGCTCAGCCGGGACTACGACATTGTAGTGCGTTACCAGGGCGGCAATAACGCCGGACACACCGTGATAAACGAGCGGGGCAAGTTCGTGCTG
>DVKN01000261.1 GCA_018716005.1 Candidatus Scatomorpha stercoravium | reverse complement strand
CTCCATATCGATGAGGCGCACCGCCTCGTATTCGTCGACCGTCAGCACGACGGCCTCTCCCGCTATCTCGCCCTCGACCGGCGCGAACTGTCTCCGCTCCGGCATGGCGCAGACTCTGCGGCACTTCCTGGGTCTGGGCATGATATTACCTCCCTGTTTATTTCCGGCATATGCCGTTTGCTAAGGAGAGTATAACATCATTTCTGTCATATGTCAATAACTTTTTCCGCCCCGCGCGGATTCTAATGGCCCCGGACGGCTTGCCCGGGGCCACTGTACCCTCTCAATTCCCCTGCGCCGGCGTCATGGACCGGCGCGCCGGAAATTCTATGCCTTGTACTCGTACTCGGGATACTTGTCGATGTCGTAGGGCATCTTCGTGATGTCGCGGCGCTCTATTTTGTCGTAGTGCTTGCAGAGGAAGGGCTCGACGACGTGGTAGAGGAGCTTGCCGTCCAGGTCGAAGTAGAACACGGCGAAGAGGCCGGCATAGAGCGCGGCGAGGCCGCCCAGTGTGACGGCGAGGAATTTTTTCATCTCGGTCCCTCCTTACCAGCTGAGCGAGTCGTCGAAGTCCAGCAGCGTGGGATCGAGCGGCTCCTCGTGCATGACGGTGAACATATAGTCGTTTATCTTGCTGCGTATCTCCGCGCGGGAGACGGTGCGGCTGTCGGGCAGGGCATGCGGCATCCATATGGCGTGGATGTTGCGCTTCCTGAACTCGTCCTCGAACATGCCGGTTATGCCCTGCATGCCCTTGCATTGAATCTGGTCGTACATCATGACCATGTCGCAGTGGAAGCGCTCCATGTTCTCCCAGAGCTCGAAGATGTGCTTATACCCGCCGACGGCCATGCGGCGCATGGGGGCCCACTCGTTGTAGAGCGTGAAGTCCTCCATGAGGTGCTCTGGCGTATCGGTGCGCATGTCTATGTCGAACATGAGCGAGTCCATATTTATGACCGTGTAGAGGCCCCAGCAGTTGTAAGCCCAGGTCGGCCAGAAGCTGTAGTAGAGCGGCGCGCAGCTCCAGGCTATGACGCGGTGGCGCGTCTCGGGGAAGCACTGTATCTTCTGCTCGACGCACTTGTGGAGTATCTTCTTCACGCGCTTGTCGGTCTGAGCCCAGATGTCGCGCCAGCCGGCCTGCGAGTAGTAGATGCGGTAGAGCGCCTGCGCGCTGCCGCAGAGCGGGTAATAGGCGCTGTTCGCGGCGACGTCCCACTTCTCGCGCTCGAAGCGGGTGAGCTCGTTATAGCGCTCGATGTACTTGACGAAGCAGTCGTAGTCGAACTTCTCGCCCGTCTGCTCCTCGATGAACTTCCAGCACTCCTCTATCTCGCGGCGGCAGTGCTCCTGGACCAGCGGGTCGTCGAACTGCATGGGCTGCGGCATGGCGAAGAGCGGCCTGTCGTAGGCCCAGTCCTGGAGTATGCTCGTGCCGACGGAGCCGTCGCAGGCCTCGTTGCTCGTGACGAGGCAGGGGAAGTAGTCCGGCATATCGTCGAGGACAGAGAGGCCCGCCTCGGCCTGGCACATCGGGCAGGGGTCGCCGGGGAGGCCGATGCTCTGCACGGCGTCTATGTAGTGCAGCACAGTGTGGCAGTTGACGTGGCAGGTGACGAAGTAGGGCACCATCTGCAGCGGCACGTCGTCGAGCCTGTCGCGCCAGGGGTAGAATATCGCGCCGGCGACGGTCTCGTCGTGGGCTATGGTCTTGTGCCAGAGCTCGTTCTGCCTGCCGCCGTGGAGCTTCGTGTCGGCGGAGAACATGCGCATGAACTGGCGTATCGTCTCGCTCGTCATGGCCCTGTAGTGCCAGGCGGAAGCCGCGAGCGCGGGGCCGCGCAGGCCCTCGAAGCCGCGGTCGTACCAGTGCATGACGGTCAGGTACGTCTGGCCCATCCAGCGGTAGCGCCATACGCCCTTGGCGAAGTTGACAATCCCGCCGTAGCGCATGATGTCGTAGACCATCATGCCGTAGTTGTAGAGCCATATCCGGTTGAAGTAATACATCGTGTCCTTTATGCCGCGCCACTCGCGGTGCTTATAGAGGCCCGTCTTGGGCTCGTAGAGCTCGCCGAGCTTCCGCTCGCGGTGGGGCTTGCCGTACACGAAGTCGTGCAGCTTCTTCTTGAAGTTCTTCATGCCCATCACTTCCCCTCCTGGATCTGCTTAATCTCGATGCTCTCGACGAAGGCCTGGAAGCGCGTCCTGAGCTGGCCGGAGGCGGAGTTGATGTACTCCTTCTCTATGGAACACACGGGTATGCCGAAGTCGCGCTTGAGGACAATCGTGTCTATCGTGCGCTCGTAGCTCCAGTACTCGCAGAACTTGTTGCTCTCGACTATGATGCCGTCGGCCTTGTACTCCTTCGCCCAGTCGGCGAGGTGCTTCTTGCGCTCGCGCATGACGTGCTGCTCCATATAGCGCGGGCACTCGCTCGTCGCGATATAGTGCCGGGCTATGGCCCGGAGCGGGCTCTCGCCCTCGCCTATCGCTATCTGCTCCCTGCCGGGTATGGAGCCGTAGCAGTACCTGTCGGCGACGACCATCGCGCCGCAGCTCTCTATGAGCTGGGTGAAGCCGGGGTCGTCGTTCTCGCTGCCCGAGAGCAGGACGCGGCAGCGGAACCAGGGCTTTGGGTCCGGCTCCCTCGTGCGCAGCTCCTCCGCCGTCTCGCGGATATAGGGCAGGATGAGCTCCTTCGGGCACACCAGGCTCACGAGCTGTATGACGTGGAACTCGTAGCCCGTGATATTGGGGTTGTCCTCTTTCCTGTGGTCGCCTATCTCCGTTATGAGCGCGCAGAGCTCGTTGTGCCGCTCTATGGCCCGCAGCAGCGCCTCGTCGGAGGTGTCTATCCCGAAGCGCTCGCTTATCGGGTTGAGCACGTGCGCCCTCAGCTGCTTCTCATAGTGCTCTATGCTGTTCGCCGTCTTCTTGAAGGGCACGTCCGTGAACTCGCAGAAGAAGCCCGGGTTCTTTATGACGTCCATCATCTGCAAATGCTCCTGGAAGCGGCAGGTCACGGTGCAGGTCTCGGTGGCCATCTGCGCGTCCAGGAAGTTGTAGCCGCCCTCGAGCGCCCGCTCCAGGAGGCTCCGCCCGTAGTGGCAGGTGCGGCCGGACATATAATACGTCGCAATGTCCGGCGAGGTGCAGCGCGGCGCGCGAAGCCTCACGCCGAAGCAGCCCTCCAGGTCCAGCAGCACCTCCGGAATGAAGTAGCAGGTGTAGCCCAGAGCCTTCTTCCCGGCCGCCTTGGCCTCCTTGACCAGCGCGTTGTTCGCCTCCTGCAGGAGGTCCTCAAAGAAAATCAGGTGCTTTAAGTCTCTCAAGTTTAACCCCCCATATCGTTGTTTTGCTCTAACCCGCTCCGCCGCGGGCACGATCCTATTGTCAGAATACCAAATAAACAGTTAAAAGTCAAACCATACTTTTGCGATTTTCCCGATTTGGTAATGTGTTTTTAATCTTTTAACTATTTTCCGCCGTTTATCCCCCTAAAACCGGGGTGAAATGTTGAACAAACCACCCATGGTCAAACCAGGCGGGCGGCGTGTCGCCGCTGACAGAGCGTTACGGACGTGGGCAGAATTCGGGGGTATCCGCTCGGTAACTGAGCGTGGTGCATCAGGCGAAGAAAGGCGTGGTGTAGTCTTTGCCGCGTGCGAAAACAAAAAATCCACCGGCGGATGCCGGTGGATTTCATTGCAGCGGTCAGTTGTAGCGCTTCTTATTCTTGCGAGCGGCCTCGCTCTTCTTGCGGCGCTTGACGCTGGGGCTCTGGTAGTACTCCTTCTTGCGGAGGTCGGCCAGCACGCCGGCCTTGGCGCAGGAGCGCTTGAAGCGCTTGAGCGCGTTATCCAGAGACTCGTTTTCCTTGACGTAGATTTCAGACATTGTATTCCCTCCCTCCAAAACGCCCGGGGGCGCTGTCGGGGCTCTTAACCCTTTAACAAACGTATTATAAGTGTTTGCTCCGCAGTTGTCAAGTAAAACTCACTTGGAGGGCTTCGCGATAATATTCACGAGCTTGTTCTTGACGTAGATGGTCTTTACGATATTGGCCCCGTCGGTGAACTTCTTCACCTTCGGCTCGGCGAGCGCGGCCTCGAGCGCGACGGACTCCTCGCAGTCGGCGGGGACGGTGACGGTGCCGCGCAGCTTGCCGTTGACCTGGACGGCGATTTCCTTCTCGTCGTCGAGGGTCTTGGCCTCGTCGTAGCCGGGCCAGGCGGCGGTGGAGGCGATGCCCTCGAAGCCCTGGATCTCCCACAGCTCCTCGGCTATGTGCGGCGCGAAGGGGCTCAGCAGCGTGATGAGGGCCTTCATGTCGCCGCGGCTCGGCGCGCTCTCGTAGAACTTGTTCACCAGCACCATCATCGCGGCGATGGCGGTGTTGAACTTCATGGCCTCTATGTCCTCGCTGACCTTCTTTATGCAGCGGTGGACTTCCTTCTCGTTGGCGGCGGAGTAGCTCTCGTCGCCCTCTATGCGCTTCTCGCCCAGGGCCCAGATGCGGTCGAGGAAGCGCTTGCAGCCCTTGACGGCGCTCGGGTTCCAGGGGGCGGCCTTCTCGAAGTCGCCGAGGAACATGATGTAGAGCCTGAGCGTGTCCGCGCCGTACTCCTTGACGACGCTGTCGGGGTTGACGACGTTGCCGAGGGACTTGGACATCTTGACAATCGGGTGGGAGTTCCACCGGGCGGCGACAGATTATGTGAAGGGTGCTGAAGCCGTGCTGTGACGGCTTGGCAGAAGGCCGGAGAGAAGGAGGCTGTGACGG
>DVKN01000029.1 GCA_018716005.1 Candidatus Scatomorpha stercoravium | reverse complement strand
TATCTCCGCGGCGAGCCTGTCCGGCAGCGCGCCGCCGAGATTCGCGACGCTCACCGGGCTCGGCACGAGCGAAAAGGGCAGCATCAGCCGCAGCGCGGCCGTGAGCCAGAGCGCGTATATGAGCCTCGCGCTCACCCGGCCGCGCGTGAGGCGCAGGACGCAGAGCGCGGCTATAAGCACCGACGATGTGACCAGCGTTTCGAGCATAATCTCCGTCTCCCTTCGAGCTACGTTTGTAGTTTATATCTCAACTATAGCACGAGAGACTACGATTGTCAACCCTTCGTCTGTCCGTCAGGGCAGCTTATTTCCACGAGCTCCTCGATGACGTTGTGCAGCAGCCGCGCGGCGGGGGTGTCGGCGGCCTTGTAATAGACCTCCTTGCCGACGCGCCGCGAGGTGATGAGCCCGCCGTTCTTGAGCTGCCTCAGATGGTGGCTGACGGCCGGGGAGGACATCTCCACGACGGCGGAGATGTTGATAACGCACTCCTCGCAGTGGCAGAGCAGCCAGTATATTCGTATGCGGCTGGGGTCGTCCATGAGCCTGAAGGCCTCGGCGACCGTGCGGAATTCCTCGGTCTTCGGCATATGCTCGCAGATATGTTCAACGTCGCCGCCATGGTTATGCGGCAGGGCGGGGTAGGACACGCTTATTCCTCCTGATTAAGTCTTTATTTAATCATATCACAGCTTACTTTAAAAGGCAAACCGAAATAATTTTCTTACCCCTTGACAAACGCGTGAAAAGTGATATACTTCACTTGGACGATTAAGCAATCGTTTAATCGTAAAAATCAACAGGGGGTTCTCCAAATGAAAAAGAGCTATAAGATAGACGTCGACTGCGCCAACTGCGCCAACAAGATGGAGCAGGCCGCCAAGGCCACTCCGGGGGTGAAGGACTGCGTCGTGAACTTCATGACGCTGAAGATGAACGTCGAGTTCGACGAGGGCGCGGACCACAAGGCCGTCATGCAGAGCGTGCTCAAAGCCTGCAAGAAGGTCGAGTCGGACTGCGAGATTTTCCTGTGAGAGGGGAGAGGCGGTAAATGAACCGCAAGCAGAAAAAGATGCTCGCGCGGATACTCGTATCCGCCGCGCTGCTCCTGGCGCTGCACTTTATACCCGTAACGGGCGCGGCGCGCTTCGCGTGCTACATGGCGCCCTATCTCGTCGTCGGCTACGACATACTCATAAAGGCCGGCAAGGGCATCATAAACCGCCAGGTGACGGACGAGAACTTCCTCATGGCCGTCGCCACGGTCGGCGCGATAGCGCTCGCGCTCTACGAGGGCAGCGGCGACTACACGGAAGCCATCGCCGTCATGCTCTTCTACCAGATAGGCGAGTGGTTCCAGAGCTACGCCGTGGGCAAGTCCCGCCGCAACATCTCCGAGCTCATGGACATCCGGCCCGACTATGCGAATATTGAGCGCGGCGGCTCTCTCGAGCGCGTCGACCCCGACGAGGTCGAGCCCGGCACAGTGATAGTCGTCCAGCCGGGCGAGAAGGTGCCCATAGACGGCGTGATAATAGAGGGCGAGAGCACGCTCAATACCGCCGCCCTCACCGGCGAGAGCCTCCCGCGCGAAGCCGGCGTGGGCGACGAGATAATCTCCGGCTGCATCAATATGAGCGGGCTGCTCCGCATACGCACGACTAAGGAGTTCGGCGAGAGCACGGTCAGCAAAATACTCGACCTCGTCGAGAACGCCTCCTCGCGCAAATCCAGGAGCGAGGCCTTCATAAGCCGCTTCGCGCGCATATACACCCCCGCCGTCTGCGGCAGCGCCCTCGCGCTCGCCGTCATACCTCCGCTCGTGCGAATGCTGGGCATGGGCCTCGGCGGGGACTGGGGCACCTGGGTGTACCGCGCGCTCACCTTCCTCGTCGCGAGCTGCCCCTGCGCGCTGGTGATAAGCATACCGCTGAGCTTTTTCGCAGGAATCGGCGGCGCGAGCAAGGCCGGCGTACTCGTGAAGGGCTCGAACTACCTCGAAACCCTCAGCAAGACCCGCATAGTCGTCTTCGACAAGACCGGCACGCTGACAAAGGGCGTTTTCGAGGTAAACGGCATCCATCACAGCCCCTACTCCGCCGCCGAGCTCGTGGAGTTCGCCGCCCTCGCCGAGAGCGCGAGCTCGCACCCCATAAGCCGCAGCCTTCAGGCCGCCTACGGCCGGGAGATCGACCGCTCCCGCGTCAGCGGCATACGCGAGATAAGCGGCGAGGGCATCACCGCCACGGTGGACGGCCACTCCGTCGCCGCCGGCAACGCCAAGCTGATGGACGCCCTGGACGTCGACTACATAAAGTGCCGCAGCGTCGGCACCATAATCCACATGGCCATAGACGGCAAATACGCCGGCCATATCGTCATAAGCGACGTGATAAAGCCGCACTCCTCCGAGGCCGTGAGCGCGCTCAAGGCCGCCGGAGTGCGCGAGACGGTCATGCTCAGCGGGGACTCGAAGCGCGTCGCGGAGTACGTCGGCGCGGAGCTCGGCATCGACCGCGTATACGGCGAGCTCATGCCCAGCGACAAGGTCGGCAAGGTCGAGGAGCTCATCGCCTCGAAGCCCGAGGGGGCGAAGCTCGCCTTCGTCGGCGACGGCATAAACGACGCCCCCGTGCTCTCCCGAGCGGACATCGGCATTGCGATGGGCGCGATGGGCTCCGACGCCGCCATCGAGGCCGCCGACGTCGTCCTCATGGACGACGACCCGCTCAAGATAGCCAAGGCTATAAAGATTTCTCGCAAGTGCCTTCGCATAGTCTATGAGAATATCGTCTTCGCCATAGGCATAAAGCTCGCCTGCCTCGTGCTCGTCGCGCTCGGCCTCGCCAATATGTGGCTCGCGATTTTTGCGGACGTGGGCGTCATGATTCTCGCCGTGCTCAACGCGATACGCGCCCTCTTCGTACAAAAGCTCTGAAACTATTGACCAAACCCCGGCTGCGGTGCTACCATAGCCGGGGTGATTATTATGTTCAGCCTTGATTTCCTCCGCGCCGCCGCGCCGGGCTATGACATACGCTATACGGATTCCGTCGGCTCGACCAACGCCGCCCTCCTGGGCGACGCCTCCGCCCGCGCAGGCAGCGTCCTCATCGCCGGGAGCCAGAGCGCCGGGCGCGGGCGCATGGCGCGCGCCTTCGCCTCCCCGGAGGGCGGGCTGTATATGAGCGTCCTGCTCGCTCCCGCATCCGTAGACGAGGCCCTCGCGATTACCCCGCGCGCCGCCGTGGCCGTGTCGCGGGCGATTGAAAGTGTTTCCGGGCGGGAAACGGCCATAAAATGGGTGAACGATATTCTTATAGATGGGAAAAAGGTCTGCGGCATCCTCGCCGAGGCCAGGGCGGGGGAGGGCCTCGCCGTCGTGCTGGGCATAGGCGTGAACGTCTCCGCCGTGCCCGCCGGGCTCGAGGGAACGGCCGGGGCCGTATTTGACGAGGCGCCCGCGCTCGCGCGCGAAAGGCTCGCCGCCGCCATCCTCGGCGAGCTGCGCGAACGGCGGGACGTATACGCCGAATACGTCCGCCGCTGCTCCACCCCGGGAAATATGGTTGACGCCGCGCGCGGCGGCGAGCGATTTGCTGCCCGCGCCGTGGGAATAGACGAGCGCTTCCGCCTCATTGTCGAGCGCGCGGACGGCAGCCGCGCCGCCCTGGATTCCGGCGAGGTCACGCTCCACCGCTGAAGGGCCGCCCATCGGGCGGCCTTTTTCGCGCGGCAGAAATTTGGGGTTGACGGATGTAGCCTCATGTGATATACTAAAGCTACAAACGTAACTCAGGAGGGATATACTATGGCTGAGAAGAACATATCCGCGGCGGAGCTCGAGGTAATGCGCGTGCTGTGGGCGGCGGGCGAGCCGCTCAACATCACGGAGATACGCGCGGCTCTCGCCGACACCGGCTGGGAGGCGTCGACGATAAAGACGCTCGTCACCCGCCTCGTCCGGAAGGGCGAGCTGCGCCAGGAGAAGCGCGGGGTCTACTATTATTCCCCCGAGGTCACTCGCGAGGAGTACGGCTCCCACGCGGCGCGCCGCCTGGCCGAGAAGGTCTACGGCGGCGGGCTAACGAAGCTGGTCGCCAGCTTCGTCGAGGGCGGAGAATTTACGAGGGAGGAGATAGCCGAGCTGCGCGCGCTGCTCGAAAAAGCGGGGAGTGACGGCGATGCTTGAGACTCTGGCCATGTCCTCCGTGCTTATCACGGCGCTCTGCCTGATACGCATGGCGAGGGGCCGCGTCAGCGCGCGGCTGATTTACTCGCTCTGGCTGGTCGCCGCGCTTAGGCTCATGCTGCCCTTTTCGCTCGCGCCGAGCCCGGTGAGCGCCATGAACCTGGGCGGGCTGGTGACGGAGGCGGCCGCGCCGCAGGCCGAAGCTTTTTCCGGCGATACGGCCTATGAGGCCCGGCCGCAGGCCCCGGCGGAGCTTACGCTGCCGGACGCCGAGCCCGGGCGGGACGATTCCTACGTCAATGCAGCTCCCGCGCTTGCCGGCGGCACGGCGGAGTATATTCCGGCCTCGGACGGGCGCGGCAGCGCCGATACGCTGCGGCTTATCTGGCTCGCAGGAGGCTGCGCGCTCGCGGCGGCGCTCATTTTGCAGAACGGCACGCTCTATTTCCGCCTGCGCGGCGAGCGGCGGCGTCTTGAGCTCGATTACGCCTCGCGTCCCGTCTATGTCGCGGCGAGCCTGCCCTCGCCCTGCCTTTTCGGAGTGCTCAGGCCCTCCGTCTACCTCACGCCGGCCTCGCTCGAGACGGATGAGCGCGCGCGTATGGCCGTGCTGCACGAGGAGACGCACTTCCGTCACGGCGACCATATCTGGGCGCTGCTCAGGTGCGCGCTGCTGTGCGTATACTGGTTCGACCCCTTCGTCTGGCTCGCGGCCTGCCTCTCGCGGCGCGACGCGGAGTTTGCCTGCGACGAGGGCTGCCTCGTCAAGCTTGGCGCGGAGCAGCGGCGCGTATACGGCCGCGCTCTCATAGACCTCGTCGACCGCGGCCGCCGCACGGACATTTTGCTCTCCGCGACCACGATGTCCGGCGGAAAGCGCGCCGTAAAAGAGCGCGTGAAGCGCATCGCGGCCTCCGGACGCCCGAAGCTCGCCGCCGCTATCCTGGTCGCCGCACTCGCTCTCATTATATCTGCCTGCACCTTCACCGGGGCGAGCCGGGATGGAGCCGGCGCCGCCCGGCCGCTCAGGAACGCCACCGCCTTCATGTACAACGACGATTTTTGGTCAAACGAGACCGGGCATTACTGCGTGATCTCCGGCAATAACAGCCATGTCCTGGCCCTGCACTGGAAGGACAACCGAAGCAATATGAATCTGCGCCTGCCGGTAAGCGTCCCGGATGGTTTCGGTCCCATCGGGGCCTTCATGAGCGACGAGATGGGCGCCGTCTGCTGCCTCGACGGCGAGGGCGGGCTCCTGACCTATGTGAACCCGTACCGCGGCGGCGAGTGGAACGAGGCCGCGGTCGAGGCAGGGAGCGAGGGCGAGTGCTTCATCGGCTTCAGCAGCGTCTCCGACGGCTGGCTCGCCTACGTAAGTCCCGCCTGCCCCGACGACCCGGAAGGGGGATACAGAGCCGTATTCTGGCTCACGGACGACTCCGGCGAGAGCTGGGTGCGCGTGCCCTATGAGCAGCGCTTTGAGGGCCGGCCCGTCGGGTTTGCGCTCACGTCGGGCGGCGAGGCCTTCGCGGCCGTGAATTGCGGCTACGGCGATTCGCGCGTGCTGCGCTCCGAGGGTCCCGGCAGCGGCTGGAGCGTTGTGAGCTCTATCGGCGATGACTCCGTAAACTCGCCCATTCCCAACGGCCCGAAGGAAGCGCGCTTCTCGGCCCGCCCGCCGTATGTCGCGAACAACGGCGACGTCGTATACACCTTTGC
>DVKN01000260.1 GCA_018716005.1 Candidatus Scatomorpha stercoravium | reverse complement strand
GCTGCGCGATTGCGATAACGGCGTCGCTATACCCATTTCTGTGGGTGTGCGTCTTCGGCGAGGCCTACTGGTGGGCCGACGTCAGCCGCACGGGGCAGTACGTGACCATGGCCCTGCTGGGGCTCATGAATCTCGGCCTGGGGCTCGCCGACGCGGCGCGCGGCGCGCTCGTCGTGGAGGGCGAGCTGCAGATGGGCGGTGCGAACCTCGCGCTCGGCAGTGCGTTCATATACCTCTTTGTGATTGCCATGGTGCAGCGCCGGAGGCTCTCCCGGGACGGTGAGGACGAGTGAAGAACCTGCGCATGAAAGCCGCCCGCGCGGCGCTCGACCTCTCGCAGCAGCAGCTGGCCGACGCCGTCGGAGTCACGCGCCAGACCATCAACGCCATAGAGCGCGGGGACTATAACCCCACGATAAAGCTCTGCCTCGCCATCTGCCGCGCCCTCGGGAAGACTCTCGACGAGCTCTTCTGGGAGTAGGCGCAATAATCCCCCGGTTTTCGTTTGAAAACCGGGGGATTTGCCTTTTAATCGACGCTGATTTCCGTCTTCGCGCCTGTTTCGTCGGTGATTATTATGCCGCGGCCGCTCTCGAGCCCGCTGAGGTCGATGGATATGCCGCCGGAGTACGCGCCGATGTCGACATGGCTGAAGTGCTTCTCCGGCTCGCCGGCCGGGCTGTAGGAGGCGAGGATGCTCCTAATATCGCTCAGGCCGCTCACCTCGACGCCCGTCTCCGTGGTCTTCACGCTCAGCGCGCCCTCGCCGCAGAGATCCATCCTGAAGGGCCTGTACGCCGCCCCCGCGGGGTAATTGACCGCGACGGTGCCCGTTATAAGGCCGCCCTCGAGCGTCAGGCCGGCTCCGGGCGCGAAAACGGCCCTCTCGACGCCGCTGCCCTCGAAGGCCTGCTCCCATTCCGAGTTGCCGAGCACGAGCTCTA
Source organism: Candidatus Scatomorpha stercoravium (assembly GCA_018716005.1). Classification (GTDB taxonomy): domain Bacteria; phylum Bacillota; class Clostridia; order Oscillospirales; family Oscillospiraceae; genus Scatomorpha; species Scatomorpha stercoravium. The sequence goes on along the minus strand of DVKN01000260.1, from coordinate 2,454 downwards.
TCCGCTCCTGCGCGGTCTCGAACACATACTCATCGCTGCCGCGCGCGAGCTCGAACTGGTTCGCCTCGCCCTCGCGGTATTCTCCCGGCAGCTCGGCCTCCATGTCCCCCGCGAGCTCGCCGCTGGAAAACTCCAGCCTCTCGCCCCGGGAATTCTCCAGCGTGAACTCGTCCGCGGCTATCTTGGCGCTGACCGGCCCGCCCGGCTCGCCCGGCCTGTTCAGCAGCACCGCAATCAGCACCGCCGCGATAACGGCGAGCAGTATAACCCCCGCCAATACAGCGCGCTTGACCTTCATATGGCTCCCTCCCTTATTCTTATACCTTCACCTGTCCGCACATCCGGACAGGCCCGTATTAACTAATAATATACTATATGCAGGGAGAAAAGTCAACCAACTTCCGTTTACCCCCGCGCAACCAGAGGTTGCGCGCTGGTGTTTTCGCGGTTTTTCACCTATTTTTCCCGCTTTTCCCTCACCTCGCGAGAAGTCTCGCGAGGAGGGGGCGGTGGACGGTTATTGCGCCTTTGGGGCAGAATTCCTGGCAGCAGAAGCAGCGGATGCACTGCTTTTCCGTGATTTTCGCCTTGCCCTTCACGACGCGGGCCGCGCCGGCGGGGCAGACCTCGGCGCATTTGCCGCAGCCGACGCACATGGCGCGGTCTATCCTCGGCCCCGTGCCGAAGCCGCGGCGCAGGAAGGCCCGGAGCCAGGGGCTCTGGCTCTCGAAGTTTATCTTGCGGTTCCTCGGCGGCTTCTCGAAGTCCGGGATGGCGAACTCGTCCGGGTCGCCGGCCAGGCTGAGCTCGCGCCAGTCCGCCGGGCAGAGGCCGCGCGCTATGCTCTCCGCCACGGTGGGCGCGTCGGCGGTGTCGAGGCCGATGAGGTGCGCGCAGACGAGGTCGGCGTTGAAGGGCGTGTCGGCGGCCAGGATGGCGCCCATGTGCCGGGGCGTACCGTGGCTGGGGCCGTTCCCCTCCATGCAGTCCACGGCGTCCACGAGCGTGAGCCGCGGCGCGTTATAGAGCGCGAGGTCGCAGAGCATGGAGCAGAACTCCTCCACGCTCTGGTGCAGGTAGTGCTGCTCGGGCTTGCGCGTGCCGGGGATAGAGCCGAAGAAGTTCTTCACGGCGCAGGTCATGTTGGCCATGCCGTGGGTCTTGAGCTTAGCGAAGTCGATGATGGCGTCCGCCTTTTTCAGCCAGGCGGTGTAGGGGAAGCTCTTCACCGTCTTGCCCTCGGGGAAGCGGGCCTCCACGCTCTCGAAGTCCTCGTTGAGCTCGCCGCCGGATTTTCTGACCGCCTCCATGCCCGTCCCGGCGTAAACCGCGTGTATCCACGCCGCGGTGAAGGGCCCGCCGGAGCTGTCGCCGACGACGACGCGCGCGCCGAGGCGGACAAGTATGCGCGTGAGGGCCGCGAGGCATTCCGGGTGGGTGATGGCGGCGCTCTCGGGCGGCATGCGCGATATGAGGTTCGTCTTCACGGCGACGGTCATGCCGGGCTTCACCCAGCCGAAGCCGCCCAGCGGCTCCGCGGCGGCGAGTATGGCGGCCTCCACGCTGCCGGGCTCGTAGCTCCCGCAGCGGACTATGCTGACGTTTACGGACACGGTTTCGGTCTCCTTTCACAGTAAAGAGGGTAAATTATTGGCATATTCAACGAAAACGCTCATACCGAAAAATATTCTCTATGCAATAAGCACTATCTGTGGTATAATACGATTGGTAAAAGCCCCGCGGAGAGAAGGGGCGAGCTAATTATTTAGGGAAGGAAGGTCAAGTCATGGAAGAAATTAAAATAACCCGCACGACCGCCCCCAAGGAGAAGGTCCCGAGCGACAAGCTCGGCTTCGGCAAGGTGTTTTCCGACCATATGTTCCTCATGAACTACGACGAGGGCCAGGGCTGGCACGATCCGAGGATCGTCCCCTACGGCCCGATCGAGCTCATGCCCTGCGCGAACGTACTGCACTACGCGCAGGAGATTTTCGAGGGCCTGAAGGCCTACCGCACGGCCGAGGGCACGGTGCAGCTCTTCCGCCCGACGGAGAACATAAAGCGCATGAACAACTCCGCCGTCCGTATGTGCATCCCGCAGGTGCCCGAGGACATCTATCTCGAGGCGCTGAAGACCCTCGTCACCGTCGACGAGAGCTGGGTGCCCCATGAGTACGGCACCAGCCTCTACCTGAGGCCCTTCATCATCGCCACCGACGCGCAGCTCGGCGTCCACGCCGGCCACCACTATCTCTTCTGCATCATTGCCTCGCCCTCCGGCAGCTACTATGCCGGCGGCATAGACCCGGTGCGTATCATGATAGAGAGCCGCGACGTCCGCGCGGTGCGCGGCGGCACGGGCTACGCCAAGTGCGGCGGCAACTACGCGGCCAGCATGCGCGCCGGCGAGGAGGCCGAGAAGAAGGGCTTCGCCCAGGTGCTCTGGCTCGACGG
>DVKN01000259.1 GCA_018716005.1 Candidatus Scatomorpha stercoravium | reverse complement strand
GAGCTGACCCTCACCTGCAACGGCACCGACCTCGGCAACGACACCCGCTCCGCCCGCGCCTTCAAGGAGCTCATCGAGGAGAAGAGCGAAGGCCGCATCACCGTTAACATCTTCAACAACGACCAGCTCGCCGGCAGCAACATGACCAGCGCGATCGAGCTGCTCACCAGCGGTTCCACCGACATCGACATCCACTCCACCTCCATCATCTCCAGCATAGCCCCCGAGGCCATGGTCTGCACCATGCCCTGGCTGTTCGCCGACTATCAGGAGGCTGAGGACACCTTCTTCGGCACCGGCGGCGAGTACATGGACGAGCTGCTCGATCCTCTGGGCGTCTGCTACCTCGGCGCCGTCCACAACGGCTTCAAGCTCATCACCAACAGCAAGCACCCCATCGAGCAGCCCGAGGACCTCGCCGGCCTCAAGATTCGCATCCCCGGCGGCGACTTCTTCATGGACTTCTACTCCGCCTACGGCGCCTCTCCCCAGGCCATGAGCTGGTCCGAGGTCTTCACCGCCCTCCAGCAGGGCACCATCGACGGCCACGACAACTCCATCTCCACCATCGTCTCCAACAACGTCCAGGAGATCCAGCCCTACATGACCGTCTCCCGCCACACCTACGAGGCCTTCACCTGGATGGCCAACACCAACAACTTCAACAGCAAGCTGAGCGAAGAGGACCAGCAGCTCGTCTTTGAGCTCGTCGAGCAGGCCTGCAAGGAAGTCAACGCCGAGCTCGTCGCCGAGGAGGAAGAGCTCATCGCCCAGTGCGAGGAGGAGAACGGCGTCCAGTTCTACCGCTTCACCGACGAGGACGTCGAGGCCTGGCGCTCCGTCATCACCGACCTCATCGAGGAGTACAAGGGCGTCTACGGCGAGGAGGCCTGCACCGCTTTCGGCGTTCAGTAAGCCCTGACTCGCATACCCAGCAAAACTTATCTGCCGGGGGCTCCGGCCTCCGGCAGGATTTTTACAGCCAAATTGAGAAAAGAGATTGAAAAAAGGAGGGAAAAGCATGAAGAAGTTCCTCAACTCCTTTGAAGATGGCATCTGCTCCATCATCTTATTCATCATGCTTATTCTGACGTTCGCGAACGTCATCGCGCGCAAATTCCTCGTCTGGATAGACCCGTCCCTCGGCTCCATGCCCTTCGTGGAGGAGCTCACCTGCGTGGGCCTCATGGTGCTGAGCATACTCGGCGCGGCCACCGCGAGCAAGCGCGGCGCGCACCTCGGCCTGAGCGTCCTAACCGACCTGCTGCCCAAAACCGCTCAGAACGTTATCCAGCTCATCTGCGACATACTCAACGCCGCCTTCTGCGCCGGCATCGTCTACCTCGGCTACCTCATGGTCCAGAACCAGTTCGTCAATAACGTCGTGAGCATGGGCATGAGCTGGCCCACCTGGCTGTACGGCATCTGGATGCCCGTCGGCGGCGCCGTGCTCTGCATCCGCCAGCTCCAGCTCGCCGTAAAGGCCTTCCTCGCCACGATAAATCACGGAAAGGAGGAGATTGCCTGATGGCCGCCCTCATACTCTTCGGCGTATTCTTCCTGCTCCTGTTCATGAATATGCCCATAGCCTTCGCGCTCGGCATCTCGAGCCTCTCCGTCATCCTCTACGAGGGCCTGCCTCTCCTGCCCGTCGCCTCCAACCTCTACGCGGCCACGAGCAAGTTCGTGCTGCTGGCCATCCCCTTCTTCATCCTCGGCGGCAACGTCATGGACAAGGCCGGCATATCCACCCAGCTCATCGACTTCGCCCGCACCCTCGTCGGCCACCGCCGCAGCGGCATGGCGCTGGTCACCGTTATAGTCGCCTGCTTCTTCGCCGCCATCTCCGGCTCCGGCCCGGCCACCGTCGCCGCGCTCGGCATGATACTCATCCCTGCAATGACCAACGTTGGATATCGTAAGAACGACTCCGCCGCCCTGGTCTCCACCGCAGGCGCGATAGGCATAATCATCCCGCCGAGCATCACCTTCGTCATCTACGGCTCCGTCACCGGCGAGAGCGTCGGCGAGCTCTTCGCCTCCGGCATCGTCCCCGGCATACTCATGGGCTGCTTCCTCATCTTCGCCATGATGTTCACCTACCGCGGGCGCGAGCTCGTCACCCTGCCCAAGGCCAGCGGCCGCGAGCGCTGGCGCGCCTTCGTGAGAGCCATCCCGGGCCTGCTGATGCCCGTCATCATCCTCGGCGGCATCTACGGCGGCTTCTTCACCCCGACCGAGGCCGCGGCCGTCGCCTCGATATACGGCATAATCGTCGGCCTCGCCACGAGGAAGCTCAAGCTCGGCGACCTCTGGCCCCTCCTCAAGGACTCCGTCAGCCAGACCGCCGTCGTCATGCTCATTGTCGGCACCGCCAGCCTCTTCTCCTACGCCCTGACCCTCACCGGCATCGCCTCCGACGCGAGCGCGGCCCTCATAAGCATCTGCGGCGACAGCAAGTTCCTGTTCCTGCTCATTGTCAATATCATCCTGCTCATAGCCGGCTGCTTCATCGACGCCAACAGCGCGATGTACATCATCGTCCCCATCCTGCTGCCGGTCGCGAGGGCGCTCGGCATCGACCTCGTCCACCTGGGCTGCGTCATGGTCTTCAACCTGGCCGTCGGCCTCGTCACCCCGCCCGTCGGCGTCAACCTGTACGTCGGCTGCGGCATCGCGAACATCAAGCTCAAGGAGATATGCAAGGGCGTCATGCCGCTCATTATCGCGTCGATTATCGCGCTGCTGCTCGTGACCTACATCGAGCCGATAGCCACGTTCCTGCCGGAACTTGTCGCCAAAAATCTCGCCGGCTGAGGCTGCGCCGCGAATATCCCGAGTATAGGAGGTTAACACAATATGCGAGCCGGTTATATGCCCGCCATCCGTCAGGCCGAGTTCCGCGACGATATGCCGGAGCCCATGATTGAGAAGGCCGACGACGTAAAAATAAAGGTAGTCAACTGCGGCATCTGCGGCAGCGAGGTACACGCCTATCACGGCCTGCACCCCTTCCGCATCCCGCCCATAGTCTCCGGCCACGAGGTCGCGGGCGACGTGGTCGAGGTCGGCCCCGGCGTCACCAGATTCAAGGTCGGCGACCGCGTCACCGTCGAGCCCCACTACGGCTGCGGCCATTGCTGGTACTGCGGGCACGGGCTCTACAACGTCTGCCCGGACAAGAAGGTCCTCGGCGCGGGCGGCTGGAGCGGCGGCCTCGGCGAATACATAGTGACGCCCGAGCAGACCGTCGTGAAGCTCCCCGACACCCTCAGCTATGAGGAGGGCGCGCTCATCGAGCCCGTGGCCAACGGGATGTACGCCGTGCGCCACAGCAATATCACCCCCGAGACGAACATCGTCGTCATAGGCTGCGGCCCCATAGGCATCGGCGACTTCCTCTGCGCGAGGCTCTGGAACCCGAAGAGCATACTCATGGTCGACGTCTCCGACTTCAACCTTCAGAAGGCTCGCGAGATGGGCGCGGAGCTCACCTGCAACAGCCGCCGCGAGAACCTCGCCGGGCGCGTCATGGAGCTGACGGACGGCGTGGGCGCGGACCTCGTCTTCCTCGCCTTCGGCGACGCGCCGACCGTCCAGCAGGCCTTTGAAATAACCCGACGCGGCGGCCAGATAGCCCAGCACGCCCTCATGGAGGATGGGATAGCCTTCCCCTACCGCGTGCATCAGCAGCACGAGCTGGACTTCAAGGCCTACAATATGTACACCTTTGAGGACTTCGAGCTCATCGCGAGGGCCATACACGAGGGCAAGATGGATCTGAGCCATTTCGTGACCCAGCGCTACCCAATCGAGCAGTTCCCGGAGGCCATAGAAATGGCCGACAAGCGCCCCGAGCCCGTGCTCAAGGTCATGATGCACTTCTAACCCCGATATTCCTCCCACTGTTTCTGGGCGGGCTGTGCCCGCTGACAATGCGCTACGAACGTAATATATAGACGAAGCAAGCCGCCCGGTGACGTGCCGGGCGGCTTTTCCTGCGTTATGGGGGGTGCCCAAACACGGACCCGGTAGTAAAAAGGGGTAAAAGGATAAAAGCCCCCCATCGCTCCCCTTGCAAAGGGGAGCTGCCGCCGAAGGCGGCTGAGGGGTCAACCCTTTTTGGCTTTTTACCCTTTTTACCCCCCGGGGTCTTATGGAGGCACGGGGGGGTGAAGGCGGTCGGAATTTGTGCGACGTGTATAATTTGGGCCGGTCTGATTTGTGCATCCCGCCAGCATCCGATGTGGGGGAGGATGTCTTGTTGCTGAAACGTTGGTATACCACCCAACCGTAGGGGTCGGCGTCCTCGACGACCCTTCCGTGGGACGGAGGAAAACGTAGGTATTATACTGACCACCTCGCACCATATCGTGTGTGACGATACGCTCGGTGGTACGCATATATTTCGCACCCGCTCAAATCCCGTTGTAGGGGCGGGCGTCCCCGCCCGCCCTTGGGCCGCGGTCTGCGAAAACGTGGGCTGTACAAACCACCCATCCTCACCGCCATTTCTCGCCTCACGGCGAGAGGGAGGGCGGGGACGCCCTCCCCTACATCAGGTGAGGAGGGTCTCCGGCAAGTGGTGAGGAAAGGTTGGCAAATATACTCTTACATACCTAATCTATAACCACTCACCAACCTTTCCCCACCCATATAACGCCATATAAT
>DVKN01000258.1 GCA_018716005.1 Candidatus Scatomorpha stercoravium | reverse complement strand
TGTACTTCGCCCTCATACCCGGCAAGAGCGAGATTTGGGCCGACCGTCTGCCCGCGCGCACGCCGAGCGACAGCCAGGCGGACTACATCGAGTACTGCTACGGCCTTTCGGAGGCCAATAACGTGGACATCCTCGGCGCGATGCGCGAGCACGCGGACGAGTACATCTACTACCGCACCGACCACCACTGGACGAGCCTCGGCGCGTACTACGGCTACAGCGCCATCGGCAAGGCCATGGACATTGCCGTCCCAGCGCTCGAGAGCTACACCGGCCGCCGCGTGGTCTCCGACAGCTTCTGCGGCACGACCTGGTCCAAGAGCGGCTTCTCCTGGGTGAAGCCGGACAGCATGGAGATTTTCGTCGACGCGCCCGAGGGGCTCAAGATTACGAGCTACCCCGAGGGCTCCCCCGTCGAGGGGCAGCTCTACGACGAGAGCAAGCTCGCCGTAAAGGACAAGTACTCCATGTTCATGGGCGGCAACTGCCCGCTCCATGAGATTGTCACCGGGAACGAGGGCCCCTCCCTGCTGATAATCCGCGACTCCTACACGGACAGCCTCATCCCCTTCCTGCTTGAGGATTTCAGCGAAATCCACGTCGTCGACCTCAGGTACTACCGGCTCAGCATCGCGGACTACATCGCGGAGCATGATTTCGATAACGTCCTCGTCGCCTACAGCGTGGACACCTTCGCGAGCGATACGAACCTCTTCCTCCTGGGCAACTGAAAGCTGAAAGCGCAAAAAAATCCCGCCTCAAACGAGGCGGGATTTCCTATGTAAGCTCACTTTTTGCCCTTGCTGCCGGAGCCGTACAGCTCGCCGGAGAAGGCCAGTATGGAGACCAGCGCGGCGGCGACGGCGGCGATGGCGTCGATGAACACCGTGAACCAGAGCGTGCTTATGCCGAAGGCGGCGAGCACGAGGAGGATCAGCTTGACCGCGCCGGCGCCGGCGGCGGTCACGAGGGAGAGCATCCGCGCGTAGCGGGAGATGCCTATCGCCTCGGAAACCTTGCCGATGCCGCCGCCCATGATTATGACGTCGCAGCTGTTGCTGCGGGTGAGCGTCTCGGCGTCGGCCATGGCGATGTCGACGTCGGCCGCAGTGTGCGGGCCGGTGAAATCGCCCTCGGTGCCTACGAAGACGAGGCTGCGGCCCGGGGCCAGCGCCTGCTTGAGGCTGCTGAGCGAGGTTTTGACCTTCTCGCCGCCGCACTCGGCGTAATACTCCGTTATGCCGAGGCCGGCGGCCAGGGACGCGGCGCGGTCGCGCGTGCCGGGGCTGAGCATGACGACGTTCTCGACGCCGGTACGGCGCAGCTCGCCGACAGCGTCGGCGGCGCCGTCGGCGACGGTGTCGCTGAGCACGATGCAGCCGGCGTACTCGTCGGTGATGGCGACGTAGACGCAGCTGTCCCCATCCTCGACGTAGAGGTCGCGGGCGGGAATGTCGACGTGGCCGACCTGCATGAGGGCGCGGTTGCCGACGCGGATGGGTATGCCGCCGACGCGCACCTCTATGCCGTAGCCGGGGGCCGTCGAGTAGTCGGCGACGAGGTCGAGGTCGACCCTCTCGCCGTAGGCCTCGCGTATGGCCTGAGCCTCGGGCGTATTCATATACGTGAGGGCGTGGGCCGCAATCTTGAGCAGGGTCTCGCGATCCATGCGCTCGCCCTTGACGTCCGTCACGTGCAGCCTGCCCTCGGTGATGGTGCCTGTCTGGGCAAAGGCGACGGTGCCGGCGGAGGCCATGGCGTCCATGGCTCCGTTGCTGTCGAAGAGGATGCCGGCCCTCGCCGCGCCGCAGCAGGCGCTCAAGCGTATGACGGGCACGGCGGCGAGCATGGAGACGGGCGAGGCTATGACGAGGAACATCGCCGCGCGGCGTATGCTCTCGGAGAGCTTGACATCGGAGAAGACCGGAGGCAGGGCGGCAATCAGCACCGCGAGCACGGTGATAACGGCGGGCAGGTAGCGCTTGACGCCGAGCAGGAGCTCGGGCAGGGCCTCTCCCCTGCGCGGCGCGCCCTCTACGCGGCGGTAGAGCCTGGTCGCGGCGGAATCCCGCTGCTCCTCAAAGACCTCGCAGCGCAGCTCGCCCCCCAGGTTGACGCAGCCGGAGAGCAGCCTGTCGCCCTCGTGGGCCTCGACGACGCCGGAGGCGTCCCCGAGCGGGGCGCGGTCCACGCGGGACTCGCCCTCGAGAATCAGGCAGTCGCAGGGCACGGTCTCGCCGGTGCGGATGATAATCGTGTCCCCCTGCGAGAGCTCCGACGCGGGCACCGTCGCCTCGCGGCCGTTCTCCATGCGGTTCGCGTTCGGCGTGTCGCAGATGATGGTGTCCAGCACGCTGCGGCGGGTGCGCTCGACCGCGTAATCAATGAAGACGCCCGCAATCTGATAGAGCAGGATGAGGGCGCAGCCCTCGACCGCCGCCCCGAAGAGGAAGGCCAGGAGCGCGGCGGCGCAGGTGAGCAGCTCGCGGTTGAGCCAGTCGCCGCGCATCACGCCGAAGACGGCGGATATAATGACGTCGCAGCCGGCGACGAGCGCGGCGGCGGCAAGAATCACGGTCACCCAGGGCTCCGTGACGGAATCGAGCAGGAGCGCGAGCGCGAAGGCCGCGCTGGCAAGCACCAGCCTCGCCACGAATACGGCGACGGAGCCAAGCTCGCCCGCGGCGAGCTTGCGCCCCACGGCGCTGCTCCCGGTGAGCTTTTCGAGAATTTCAGATCTGTTCATTGCACCCTCCTCTGTCCGGTACGGGTGTTGTGCTTACGGAATATTCGCTCCCGCGGGCGGAGAGCTCCGCCCGCGGGGATGGGCCTGGTTTCAGTCGGCCTTGCCGTCGCAGCCGAGGACGTCGACAATCTTGTGCGCGACCATCTGCTTTATAGCCTCGCGGGCGGGCTTGAGGTACTGCCTGGGGTCGAAGTCGGCCGGATGCTCGGCGAAGTACTTGCGGATGGTGGCGGTCATGGCGAGACGCAGGTCGGAGTCGATGTTAATCTTGCAGACGGCGCTGCGGGCGGCCTGGCGGAGCTGATCCTCGGGAACGCCGATGGCGCCGGGCATATTGCCGCCGTACTTGTTTATCTCGTCGACGAACTGCTGGGGCACGCTGGAGGAGCCGTGCAGGACTATGGGGAAGCCGGGCAGGTTCTTCTCGACGGCCTCGAGCACGTCGAAGCGGAGCTGGGGCTTCGTGCCGGGCTTGAACTTGTACGCGCCGTGGCTGGTGCCGATGGCAATCGCGAGGGAGTCGCAGCCGGTGCGCTCGACGAACTCCTGGACCTCCTCGGGGCGGGTGTAGCTCGCGTCGCCGTGGGCGACCTTGACCTCGTCCTCGATGCCGGCAAGGGTGCCGAGCTCGGCCTCGACGACGACGCCGTGGTCGTGGGCGTACTCGACGACCTTGCGGGTAATCGCGATGTTCTCCTCGAAGGGCTTGCCGGAAGCATCTATCATGACGGAGGTGAAGCCGCCGTCAATGCAGCTCTTGCAGGTCTCGAAGCTGTCGCCGTGGTCAAGGTGCAGCACGATGGGCAGGCCGGTCTCGATAACGGCGGCCTCGACGAGCTTGATGAGATAGGTGTGGCTGGCGTAAGCCCTCGCACCCTTGGAGACCTGGAGGATAAGCGGGGCGCGCAGCTCGCTGGCCGCGGCGGTGATGCCCTGGATTATCTCCATGTTGTTTACGTTGAAAGCGCCGATGGCGTAGCCGCCCTCGTAGGCTTTCTTAAACATTTCCGTGGATGTTACTAAGGCCATAAAAATTACTCCTTTGCATGCGGTAAATTTATGCTATTGCATCTTTATTATAGCGCAAACCTGTGCTATAATCAATAACACATTCACACAACACTTAGTTTTTTGGAGGCGTCAACCATGGAAAAAGCACTCAAAGGCTCCTGCATCATCGGCCAGTCCGGCGGGCCTACCTCTGTTATCAACGCCAGCGCCTACGGCGTAATCCGTACTGCGCTCGACAATGAGAACATCACCCGCGTCCTCGGCGCGGCGCACGGCATCAAGGGCGTGCTGGAGGACAAGCTCTACGACATGGGCGAAGAGGATGCTAAGGAGCTTGAGCTGCTTATGAACACCCCGTCCAGCGAGCTGGGCTCCTGCCGCTATAAGATGGCCGATCCCGACGCGGACGATACCGATTATAAGCGCATACTCGAAATTTTCCGCAAGTACAACGTCCGCTACTTCTTCTATAACGGCGGCAACGACTCTATGGATACCTGCGCCAAGATAAGCCGCTTCATGGCGAAGTCCGGCTGGGACTGCCGCGTGATGGGCGTGCCGAAGACCATAGACAACGACCTGAACAACACCGACCACTGCCCCGGCTTCGCCAGCGCGGCCAAGTACATCGCCACCAGCTGCGCCGAGATATACAAGGACGCCCGCGTCTACGACACCGGCATGGTCTGCATAGTCGAGATAATGGGCCGCCACGCCGGCTGGCTGACCGCCGCCTCCGCTCTCGCGGGCAAGGTCGGCTGCGGGCCCGACCTCATCTACCTGCCGGAGACCGACTTCGACATGGACCGCTTCGTCGCCGACGTCGAGCGCGTCTACAATGAGCGCGGCAACTGCCTCGTCGCCGTCAGCGAGGGCGTCCACTACGCGGACGGCCGCTTCGTCTCCGAGGCCAAGACCAGCGCCACCGACGGCTTCGGCCACGCCCAGCTCGGCGGCCTCGCCAGCCTGCTCGCCAATGTCGTCAAGCAGCGCCTCGGCGTCAAGGTCCGCGGCATCGAGCTGAGCCTCCTGCAGCGCTGCGCCGCCCACGCCGCCTCCGCCGTCGACGTCAGCGAGGCCTTCAACGCCGGCCGCGTCGCGGTCGAGAGCGCCGTCGCCGGCGAGAGCGGCAAGATGGTCGGCTTCAAGTGCAGCCGCGAAAACGGCGAGTACAAGTGCGAGTACGACCTCGTCCCGCTGGACAGCGTCGCAAACTTCGAGAAGAAGGTCCCCGCCGAGTGGATTACCCCCGACGGCACCGGCGTCACCGAGGATTTCATCGCCTACGCCCTGCCCCTCATCCAGGGCACGGTCGAGCGCCCCACCGAGCACGGCCTGCCCCGCTACGCGAGGCTCAGGAAGGTGCTCGCGAAATAAACCGAATCGGCACGGCCCGCTCCCCATCGGAGCGGGCTTTTTTATAATTTTCCCGCTTTGCCGTAGTATCCGCCGCCGGAATCGTACTTATCATATGGAAGGAGGGTGAGCCATGCTGACGGACGGAGAGATAATCGAGCTGTTCTTCGCGCGCTCGGAGAGCGCCGTGAGCGAGCTCGAGAATAAATACGGCGCGCTCGCGCGCAGCGCCGCCTTCAACATCCTGGGCAGCCGCGAGGACGCGGAGGAGTGCGTGAACGACGCGTATCTGGGCGTCTGGAACTCGATCCCGCCCGAAAGGCCCAAGTATCTGCGCGCGTACGTCGTGAAAATCACCCGGAATCTCGCGCTGAAAGCCTACTGGAGGAGCTCCGCCGTCAAGCGCGGGGGCGCCTGCCCCGCCGTCGAGGAGCTCAGCGAGAGCCTTCCATCCCCGGCGACGGTGGAGGCCGAGCTGGACGCGAGGGAGCTCTCCCGCGCGCTCGAGTCCTTCCTCGATACGCTGTCAGCCGAGAACCGCGTCATCTTCGTGCGGCGGCACTATTTCGGCGACAGCTGCAAGGCAATAGCCCGTTTGACCGGGCTGACGGAGAAGAACGTCTCGGTAAGGCTCAGCCGCACGCGCGCCAAGCTCAAGCAGTATCTCACGGAAAGCGGGGTAACGGAATGGAACTGAAGGATTTGCACGAGGCTCTCGGCGGGCTCGACGCGAAATACGTGGAGGAAGCGCTCAATTATAAGCGCAGGCGGCGTAGGCTGCTTCCGGCCGCGGCCACGGCCGCAGCCTGCGCGGCGCTCGCGATATTCGCGGCCTGGCTGCTCGCGAGGCCAGGGAGCGGCGAGGCCGCCCCCTCCCTGCCGCTTCTGGAGCTCGGAGACGGCTTTTCCGGCATGGGCTACGAGGGCTATCTGGCCTACGACATCTCGGAGCTCGTGAGCGCGAACCCGTGGAGCCCGGAGCTCGGGCTCGAGACTCTGCCGGTTTTCAAAAGCGGAGTAAGCCGCGACGCCTATGGGCGGCCAGCCCGCGGGGACGAGGCGAAAATGCGCGCGCGGCTCATAGAGACGGCCCGGCGCTTCGGCATACAGGAGGACGAGCTGAATATCGTATCCGACGGCGGGAGCGCTTCGGCGAAAGCGCGCGGAATCAGCTTCTCCGTCGACTGCCAGCTCACCGTCTGGGCGGATTTCGAGACGCCCGCGCCGCTGCCGGAGGGCTACAGCTTCACCCACCGCAGCTCGACCTACGCGGACTGCGAGGCCGCGGCCGAGTACCTGCTCGCGGAGTACGGCGAGCTGCTGGGCATGGACGAGCCGCGCGCCGACATCTACGGCGGGGACTACAACATCTACGGCGAGCAGGGCTACGGCATCGCCTTTTACGACGGCGGCGAGGGCCCTGTGGAGGACATACTCGGCTTCAATTTCAGCCGCGCCGTATTCTACTGCAATGACGCGGGCGAATTGTCCGGAATCCGCTTCTATAATTACGACCTCTCGCAAAAGCTGGGCGATTACCCGATAATCGGCCCCGGCGAGGCGCTCGAGCTGCTCTGCGGCGGGAGATATATCACAAGCTCGCCCTGCGAGTTCCCGGGCCGGGACAGCGTCCGCAGGGCCGAGCTCATCTACCGCACGAGCGGATGGGACGAGAACTATATGCCCTATTACCGCTTTTACGCCGAGCTCCCCGACACCGGTAACGCCGAGGCCGAGGCGCTGGGGCTCAGGAATTACGCAGCCTACTACGTCCCGGCCGTCGCGGAGGGGTACCTGGACGCCCTGCCGCTGTGGGAGGGCGGCTTCAACTGATACACGCCGCGTCCGTTCGGTGCATATTATGTCCCGGGGAATACCCAGAGTATTTTCAGGAGGCTGAAAAGTGGATAACACCGAATGCACCTATAAGCAGGGCGCGCTGCCGGGCTGCTCGGCGCTGGGCCTCGCGGTGATGCCCTCGCAGGCGTCGAGCGAGCCCGCGTACTCGAACGCGGAGGCGCTCTCGCGCGGCACGCTCTTCCCCGGGCTCGACCTGCCCTTTATGAATATCGTCAACAAGATGCCCGCCAAGACCACCCCGCTCAGGGAGCTGATGGCGCTCGACTTCGTCTGCAACGAGCTCGCGCTCTATCTCGACACCCATCCCAAGGACGCGGAGGCCTTCAAGACCTACCAGGCCATGCTCAAGCTCTACGAGGAGGGGCGCAACAGCTACGCCGCCAAGTACGGCCCGCTCCAGCGCAGCGACATGGCCTACGCGCCGGACTTCAACTGGCTGGGCGACCCCTGGCCCTGGGACTTCGTCAAGGAGGGCTGAGCGATGTTCGTATATCAGAAGAAGCTGCAATATCCCGTGCGGATAAAGAACCCCAACCCGATGCTGGCGAAGATAATCATCAGCCAATACGGCGGCCCCGACGGCGAGCTGGGCGCGAGCCTGCGCTACCTCACGCAGCGCTACTCCATGCCCTACCCCGAGCTCAAGGGCGTGCTGACCGACATCGGCACCGAGGAGCTGGGCCACCTTGAGATGATAGGCGCCATCGTCCATCAGCTCACGCGCAACCTGACCATCGAACAGATAAAGGCCGGAGGCTTCGCCGACTACTTCGTCGACCACACGGCGGGCGTCTACCCCGTCGCGGCTTCCGGCGCGCCCTTCAACGCCATCTGCATGGCTGTCAAGGGCGACGTTATAGCCGACCTCACCGAGGACATGAGCGCGGAGCAGAAGGCGCGCGTCACCTACGACAACATCCTGCGCCTCTCCGACGACCCGGACGTCAACGACGTCATCCGCTTCCTGCGCGAGCGCGAGGTCGTGCACTATCAGCGCTTCGGCGAGGCGCTGCGCATGGCGAGCGAGCGGATGGACCAGAAGAACATCTACGCCGTAAACCCCGCCTTCGATAAGTAAAAAAGCGGCCCGGTTCTCTTGAACCGGGCCGTTTCCGTCGCTTTTGGGCCTATTTATGGCCGAACACCCGCTCGCGCAGGCGCTCGCCCGTCGGAGTGGCGGCGAGGCCGCCGCGGGCCGTCTCGCGTAGGGCCGCCGGCAGGGCGCAGCCCACGGCGCGCATGGCCTCGACGCACTCGTCGGCGGGTATGCGGCTCTCTATCCCCGCGAGCGCCATCTCGGCGCTGTTGAAGGCGATCGCCGTGCCGGCGGCGTTGCGCTTTATGCAGGGTATCTCGACGAGCCCCGCCACGGGGTCGCAGACGAGGCCGAGCTGGTTCTTTATCGCGATTGCGCAGGCCTCGGCGCACATGGCGGGCGTCCCGCCGGAGAGCTCGACTATGGCCGCGGCGGCCATCGCGGCCGCGCTGCCGCACTCCGCCTGGCAGCCGCCCTCGGCGCCGGATATGCTCGCCTTTTGGGCTATGACCATGCCGAAGGCCCCGGCCGTGAAGAGACTCATCACGGCGGCCTCGCGCGTACAGCGCCCCTCGGCGAGCAGCGAGACCACCGCGCCCGGCAGAATCCCGCAGGAGCCCGCCGTCGGCGCGGCGACTATCCTGCCCATCGCGGCGTTATACTCGCTCACGGAGAGCGCGCGGGCGACGGCGCGGTTCATAAAGCCGCCGCAGACGCCGCCGCTCCCGGCGTACTCCCACTGGCGCGCGGCGTCGCCGCCGGTGAGGCCGGAGGTGGAGCGTATATCGGGGTCCAGCCCGGCGCGGACGGAGTCCTCCATTACGGCGAGGCGCTCGTCCATGCGCCGGAAGAGCTCCTCCGCGGGCAGCTCCAGCTGCTCCGCCTGGTCGGCGAGGACTATGTCGGATATGCGTACCCCGGCGCCCGCGGCGGCGGAGACGAGTTCGGATATGGATTTATACTCCAGCATGGCTTACCTCACATCGCGCGAATCAGAATTGCCTGCTGCACCGGCGCGAGGGCGCGCAGGGAGTCCATCAGCCCGTCCGAGACGGCGCCGTCAACCTCGATCGTCATAAGCGCCTCGCCGCCGCGATGGGAACGCGAGAGGCGGAAGGAGCCGATATTGAGCCCGGAGCCGGCCATGAACTGCGTGACGGCGGCAATGGCGCCGGGCCTGTCCTGATGCAGCACGAGCACGGTGTTGTACTGCCCCGTGAAGCTGACGGCCATGCCGTTCACGCCGGTGACGAGGATATTCCCGCCGCCGACGCTCGCGCCCTCTATCACGACGCGCTTCCCGCTCCCTCCCGTGAGGGTGATGCGGGCGGTGTTCGGATGCGCGCCGGGGATTTCGGTCTCGGTGAAAACGGGCTCGAGGCCCTTTTCCCGGGCAATATCCAGCGAGCGGCGTATGCGCTCGTCGTCGGAGTCCATGCCCATGATGCCGGCGACGAGGGCCTTGTCCGTGCCGTGGCCGCGGTAGGTCTCGGCAAAGGAGCCGGAGAGCTCAATTTGCGCCGTCCGCGCCGCCTCGCCCAGCAGCGCCGCCGCGACGCGGCCCAGCCGCACGGCCCCAGCCGTATGCGAGCTGGAAGGACCTATCATTATCGGGCCTATTATATCGAAGACGTTCATGTTCGCAATCCTCCGTATGCTTTAGTCTAGCATAACAGAAACCGCGCTATTCGTCGAGAGAAAATTTAGCGCCCGCCAAAAACGGCGGGCGCTGCGGTATGCGGAGTTCGCCGGCGCTATGCCCCTGCGCCAAGCGACTGCACGGCGAGGACGCCGTCCATGGAAAGGTAGCCCAAGAGGCTGATGTAATACTCATGGTACTCCCCCTCCGCGTCGCGGAAGGAGAAGCCGCGCCCGGGCGCGTTTTCGCCCACGGGGTAGTTTGCGACGACGAGCGCGCTGCCGGGCGTGAGAGCGCCGTATTCGTACAGCGTCTCGCCGCGGTGGAGCTCCAAGAAGTCGCCGTCGACATTGAATATTTCGAGCTCGTACACAGGCTCCGAGGCGAAGAGCGCGGCGTACACAAGGTGCTCCGTGTCCTCGGAATAGCCGCTGAACACCTCATAGCTTTCGCAGCCGGCGAGGAAGTCCTCCGTCGCCTCGAGAACATAGATACCGGCGGCGGTGTCGCCGGGAGCGGTGAGGCTTTCGCAGAAAATTTCATCCCCATCCATGCCGAAGCCGATATACGTGCTCTCCCCCGCCGCGGTGACGGCCGTAACGCCTATCTCCGGCAGATCGGAGGAGGAATCGCTCAGCGGGAGCAGGAGCACGCAGTCCGGCGTGAGGGTGAAGCTCCCGTATCCCTCGCCGGAGCAGACGAGCGAGCCGTCCGAGCGGGTGAAAACCCGCGCCGCCGTGACGCTCAGGGCTTCGCTCTCTGTCGTGAGCGCGGCCCAGGCGGAGACAATCTCGCCGTCCCCGGCGGCAACTGTGAAGCGGTCCCAGAAGCTGCGGACGAACTCGCCGTCATAGTCACCGGGCGCAAGCTGCGTGAGGTACAGCCCGCCGCCGGAGAGCTCAATCGAGTCCGCCGAGCCCTCGCCGTCGTCCGTGATGCGCCAGAAGCCGCCGGTCAGGGCGCGGTGGGAGACTGCGCCGCTGTATTCTACGGAATGTCTAGCAAAGGTGTATACGACGTCGCCGTTGTTCGCGACATACGGCGGGCGGGCCGAGAAGCGCGCTTCCTTCGGGCCGTTGGGAATGGGCGAGTTTACGGAGTCATCGCCGATAGAGCTCACAACGCTCCAG
>DVKN01000257.1 GCA_018716005.1 Candidatus Scatomorpha stercoravium | reverse complement strand
TCGCCGCTGACAATGCGTTACGTACGTATGAGGTTGACGCAGGTTTTCCACTCGGTAACGGAGCGGGTGGTTGTCCGACGTAAAGGCCGGATGTGCGCAAGCGTATAGCGCCCCTTCGGAAGGGGAGCTGCGGCGCACCGGGGACGGCGCGCCCTACAAGGTTGGGTGCGTGACGGACGTTTCAGCAACCATGCACTGCCATAGCAAATGGCGGCGGAAGGGTCGTCGAGGACGCCGACCCCTACGGTTGGGTGGTAAACGGACGTTGCAGGAACCACCCATCCACGCCGCCGTTTCTCGCCTTGCGGCGAGAGGGAGGGTGAGGACACCCTCCCCTACAACGAGGCGGGGGACAATGCGAGACTTCGCGTTGGGCACACGTCCAAACTTGCCGCCCGGTGACGATACCGAGCGGAAAACCCGCGTCAATATCCTACGTAGGTAACGCATTGGGAGCGGGCACTGCCCGCGAGCAACTCAAGCTAGGAGGCATATTATGAAGGAAGAACTCGAAAGACTCGGCATGGAGTCGCGCGCTGCGGTTGCGGCGGCGGCTGATATGGCGGCTCTGGACGCGCTGAGGGTCAAGTACCTCGGCAAGAAGGGCGCGCTCACGGCCATACTCAAGCAGATGGGCAAGCTCTCGCCCGAGGAGCGCCCGGCCATGGGCCAGCTCGCGAACAGCGTGAGGGCGGAGCTGGAGGCGGCCTTCGCCGGGAAGCGCGCCCAGCTCGAGGAGGCCGCGCTCGAGGAGCGGCTCGAGGCCGAGGCCCTGGACGTCACCCTCCCCGGCAGGCGCGTCAGGGCGGGGCGCCGCCACCCGATGGATATCGTCATTGACGAGCTCAAGGACATCTTCGTCGGCATGGGCTTCGAGATAGACGACGGCCCCGAGGTCGAGGAGAGCGTATATAACTTCGACCGCCTCAACACCGACGAGGGCCATCCCGCCCGCGAGTGGACGGACACCTTCTACCTCGACGAGGAGAGCCGCACGCTCCTGCGCACCCAGACGAGCAACATGGAGCCGCGCATAATGGAGACGCGCTCCCTCCCCATACGCGCCGCCGTATTCGGCCGCTGCTACCGCAAGGACGAGGTCGACGCGACGCACAGCCCGATGTTCCACCAGATGGAGGGCCTCGTAGTCGACGAGCACATCACCTTCGCCGACCTCAAGGGCCTGCTGCACAACATGGCCGTGCAGCTCTACGGCCCCGGCACGGTCACGCGCTTCCGCCCGCACCACTTCCCCTTCACCGAGCCGAGCTGCGAGATGGACGTGCAGTGCCACAAGTGCGGCGGCAAGGGCTGCCCCACCTGCAAGGGCGAGGGCTGGATAGAGCTCCTGGGCGCCGGCGTCACGAACCCGCACGTCCACGAGATGAGCGGCATCGACACGAGCAAATACTCCGGCCTCGCCTGGGGCATGGGCCTCGACCGCGCGGCCATGCGCCGCTTCAAGATTGCCGACCTGAGGCTCATGTTTGAGAACGACGTCAGGTTCCTGGAGCAGTTCTGAGGGAGGTAAGCTGAGATGAATCTTTCGAGAAAATGGCTCACCGAGTTCGTCGACGTGGGCATGGATGAGATAAGCGACCACGCCTTTGCCGAGGCCATGACCATGTCCGGCTCCAAGGTCGAGGGCGTGCGCTGCATGGGCGAGGGCATTTCCCGCGTCGTCGTCGGCAAAATAACCGAGATGGTCCGCCATCACGACTCCGACCATATGTGGACCTGCAAGGTCGACGTGGGCGGCGAGCGGCCCCTCCAGATAGTCACCGGCGCGCAGAACCAGAAGGTTGGCGACCTCGTCCCCGTGGCGCTCGACGGCGCGACGCTGCCCGGCGGCATTACTATCAGCACCACCGTCTTCCGCGGCGAGCTCAGCGAGGGCATGATGTGCTCGCTCAAGGAGCTCGGCCTCACCGCGCACGACTTCCCCTACGCCATAGAGGACGGCCTCTTCATCCTTCAGGAGCCCTGCAGGCCCGGCGACGACATAGTCCCCGTCATAGGCCGCGACGACCACGTCGTGGAGTTCGAGATTACCCCGAACCGCTCCGACTGCCTCTCCGTCATAGGTCTCGCGCGCGAGGCCTCCGTCACCTTCAGGAAGCCGCTCCGCCTGCACACGCCCGTCGTAAAGGGCTCCGGCGGCGACATAAACGACTACGTGAAGATAGACGTCGAGGACTCGAAGCTCTGCCCGCGCTACACCGCGCGCATGGTGCGCAACATCAAGATAGAGCCCTCGCCGAAGTGGATGCGCGAGCGCATAGCCGCGATGGGCATGAGGCCTATCAACAACATCGTCGACATCACGAACTACGTCATGATGGAGTACGGCCAGCCGATGCACGCCTTCGACTTTGCCTGCGTGGACGGGGGGCATATCATAGTCCGCACCGCGCGCGAGGGCGAGGTCTGCCGCACGCTGGACGGCACGCCGCGCAACGTCACGCCGAGTATGCTCTGCATCTGCGACGAGCACAAGCCCGTGGGCCTCGCCGGCGTCATGGGCGGCGAGAACAGCGAGATTACCGCGGACACGAAGATGGTGCTCTTCGAGAGCGCGAACTTCAACGGCACGAGCATACGCCGCACGGCCGCGGCGCTCAATATGCGCACGGACGCCTCCGCGCACTACGAGAAGGGCCTCGACCCCTACCTCACCAAATTGGCCGTGGACAGGGCCTGCGAGCTCGTGGAGCTCCTCGGCGCGGGCGAGGTAATAGACGGCGTGATAGACGTCTTCCCCGACCCTCCGAAGCCCCTGGTGCGCGAGCTGGACGTCGGCCGCGTCAACTGGATACTCGGCACCGACATAGACGGCGGCACCATGCGCGGCATCCTCTCCGACCTCGGCTTCGGGCTCGAGGGGAACACGGTCACCGTCCCCAGCTGGAGGCTCGACATCGACGCGAAGTACACGCAGAACGATTTCGCCGAGGAGATAGCCCGCATCTACGGCTACGACAACATCCCGACCACCATGATGGCCGACTCCGGCACCGTGGCCGGCGGCTTCACGCCCGAGCAGACGGCCGAGCGCGTCCTCGGCGGCGTCTGCCGCGCCTGCGGATACGACGGGATAATCACCTACTCCTTCTACAGCCCCTCCGGCTGGGATATGATACGCCTCCCGGCCGGCGACCCGAGGCGCGACGCCATACGCATCCTCAACCCCCTGGGCGAGGACACGAGCTGTATGCGCACCACGACGCTGCCCAGCGTCCTCGAGGTGCTCGCGCGCAACTATAATAACCTCAACGCCTCCTGCCGCGTCTACGAGTTCGCCAAGGTCTACAATAAGCGCCCGGACGGCCTCGCGGACGAGCCCAAGGTGCTCACCCTCGGCGCTTACGGCGAGGATATGGACTTCTATGCGCTCAAGGGCGCCGTCGAGGAGATTTGCGACGCGCTGCGCATTAAGGACGCGGAGTTCGTCCCCGTCCGCGACAACCCGAGCTATCACCCCGGCCGCTGCGCCGCGCTCCTGCTCGGCGGGGAGAAATGCGGCGTCTTCGGCCAGATCCACCCCCTCGCCGCCGCCAATTACGGCGTCAGCGCCCCGCTCTACGCCGCGGAGCTGAGCTTCCCCGCGCTCTTCGCCCACCGCACGACCGAGCTCTATTACACCCCGCTGCCGCGCTTCCCCGCCGTCACGCGCGATATCTCCCTCGTCTGCGACGACGCGCTCACGGCCGGCGAGCTCGAGAAATGCATCTCCGCCGCGGGCGGCGAGTACCTCGAGAGCGTCGAGGTCTTCGACGTCTATAAGGGCGCCGGCATCCCCGAGGGCAGGAAGAGCATCTCCTTCTCCCTCACCCTCCGCGCCAACGACCAGACCCTGACCGACGCCCACGCCGACGAAGCCGTCCAAGCCATCCTAACCGCCCTCGAAGACAAGTACAACGTAAAACTCCGCTAGGCGGCGTGTCGCCGCTGACAATGCGAGTCTTCGCGTTGGGCGGGCTGTGCCCGCTGACAATGCGAGACTTCGCGTTGGCAATTAAATAACGTAAGCCGCCCGGTAACCCGCCGGGCGGCTTTTCCTGCGTATAGGCCGGATACGCGCCGACCCCCGTAGGGCGCACCGTCCCCGGTGCGCCGATGCTCCGCAATGCGGTGCGGGGGTGCTTTTACGACTTTTAGGCTTTTTCGCACCGGGTCCGTGTGTGGGCGCGCCCCATAACGTAGAACAAGCCGCCCAGTTTCGTTACCGAGCGGCGAGTTCCGACTATATATTACGTTCGTAACGCATTGTCAGCGGGCACAGCCCGCCCAACGCGAAGTCTCGCATTGTC
>DVKN01000256.1 GCA_018716005.1 Candidatus Scatomorpha stercoravium | reverse complement strand
CCGTGAAGGCCGATACGCCCGACGAGGTGCTCACGAACTGGGACGCCATAAAGCGCGCCGACCGCGGCCAGCAGAGCGCCGCCTCCGCCATGGACGGCATTCCCCGCGGCCTCCCCGGGCTCATGCGCAGCGAGAAGATACAGTCCAAGGCCGCGAAGTACGGCTTCGACTGGCCGGACGTCTCCGGCGCGATGGACAAGCTCCGCGAGGAGACCGCCGAGCTCCAGGAGGGTATAGACGCCGGGGACATTGAGAATATTAAGGAGGAGATAGGCGACGCGCTCTTCTCCGTCGTGAACGTCGCGCGCTTCTATAAGCTGGACACCGAGGAGTGCATGCACGCGGCCTGCGAGAAGTTTATACGCCGCTTCCGCTACCTCGAGGAGGGCGCGGCGCGCGAGGGGCTCCGGCTCGAGGACATGACCCTCGGCCAGATGGAGCGCATCTACCAGGAGGCCCGGCACGAGCTCGAGGGCAAGGAGCCCGTCCCCGTGGACTTTGACTGAGCAAGTTATCCGCCCTCCCGCGCGGATTTCTTATAACCAACCCCTATATACAAAATATCAGGAGGAACTAACAGATGAACAAGACTGAACTCATTGCGGCCGCGGCCGAGAAGTCCGGCCTCTCCAAGAAGGATACCGAGAGCGCGCTCAACGCCGTCCTCGAGGCCGTCACCGAGGAGCTCACCGCGGGCGGCAAGGTCGCCATCGTCGGCTTCGGCAGCTTCGACGTAAAGCAGCGCGACGAGCGCACCGGCCGCAACCCCGCCACCGGCGAGGCCATCACCATCGCCGCCTCCCGCACCCCCGTCTTCAAGCCCGGCAAAGCCCTCAAAGACGCCGTCGCCAAATAATCGGCACGCCGCCGCTGACAACGCGGCGGGCTGTGCCCGCTGACAATGCGTTACGGACGTAAAATATAGACGAACCTCGCCGCTCGGTAACATACCGGGCGGCTTGTTCTATGCCGGAATCAAACGAAATATGTCGAATAATACCGAATATTATCGACAGAATACGATTTTTCTGTTTTCGGTTGTATTATCTTCTTGAATTCTTTTATTTGGGAGGATGTGCCTGTGACAACCATTCAGGATACGCTTCGTTTGTTCGGAATCACGCACTGCTACAAGGGCTATAATCACATGGTCTACGCGATTCAGCTTGTCATTGAAGACGAGAGCCGGCTGGAGGCTGTTACCAAAGAGCTCTACATGGAGACCGCGGAGCACTTTGGCTGCAAATGGTATTCGGTGGAGCGCAACCTGCGCACTGTCATTGACAGGGCATGGAAGGTGAATAGCCCGCTCCTGTGCGAAATCGCCGGGTATAATCTCGACCACAGCCCCACTGTATCAGAGTTTATAGAGATTATGGCGACCCACATAATGCGCTCATCCGAGCCGCTCGCCGCGCAGCGCACACCATAACGTAGAGCAAAGCCGCCCGGCCGAGTGCCTCGGCTCCCAATGCGAGACTTCGCGTTGGGCAATAACATAAAGCTCGCCGCCCGGTTCGTTACCGAGCGGCGAGTTTCGACTATATGGGACGTACGTGACGCATTGTCTCCGGGCACAGCCCGGTCAGCGGGCACAGCCCGCCAGGGCGGCGATTAGGGCGGGGAGGGTGAAGACGGCGGTTATGGCGAGGAGCCAGGCGGCGGTGAGGCCGCCGGAGAAGGCGTAGAGGATGAAGGCGGCGAGCACTCCGACGACGGCCATGACGGCGGAGAGCGTCACGGCGAGCCCTGCGGCTATGTACGCGCGGCGGCCGCAGCCGGACACCTCCATGAACCCGCCCAGGCCCTCGCGGCCCAGGAGGGCGCAGATTGCGCTGCCCTCGGCCGGCTCCGTGGCGGAGACGGCGTAGCGCACGGCGAAGAGCGGGAAGTCGAAGCCTTCGGCGGGGACGCGGTACTTGCGGTGGAGCATCATGGGCGTGACGAGGAAGTCGCGCACGGCGAATATGGGCGCGCGCCGGGTCCTGAGGCAGCCGAAGAGCGCGCGCTCGACGCTCTTGACGGGGGTGTATTCGATGTTGAATATGCCCGAGAGCACGCCGTTCACGGCGAGGAAGACCGCGCTCTTGTCCGCGAGCTTCTGCGGCACCATGACGCCCATGAGGCGCATGAACCCGGCGCTGCCGCAGAGCACCTCCTCGCCGGCTATGAGGGCCGTGAGCCCGCCGCCCTCGTGGCAGCAGAAGTCCTCGACGCGGCGCATTGCGCAGCCGTTGCGGCTCATGAGCTCGGAGAATACGGGCGACAGCCCGCTCCCGGAGGCGATGATGACGCTTCCGGCGTCGGCTATGATGTCCTCGGGCGAAGCGCCGTCGAGGACGCGGATGGAGCTAATCTTTACGCTGCCGCCCGGGAAGAGGTCGCTGTCGGTTATGACCATGCCGAGCGCGCGGCCGATGTCGCGCATACCCGGCCAGCCCGCGACGGCGGCGCCCATGCGGTAGGTGCGCAGCGCGAGCAGGAAATACGGCAGCGCGCAGGCCGTGAAGGCCCCGGCGGGCGCTGCGGCGCAGAGCGAGCAGGCGAGTATGCGGAAGAAATACGTCCACTGCTTCGAAATCACGGCCGCGGCGAGCGAGAGCACCAGCGAGCCGAGTATGAGCCAGGGCGCGAGCGCGGCGAAGACGTTCTCGACGCCGTCCGGCTCCTCGCAGCGCCTGAGCCAGCCGGCCGTATCGCGGCGGGATTTGACGAGCACCGCGCCCTCGCGGCCCTCGACGCCGGTCTCGGCCGTCACTATCATCGGGTCCTCGGAGAGGGCGAGCGCCTTGGCGGAAAAGCGCAGCGCGCGCGACTCGAGCAGCGCGCCCCAGAGCGCGAAGAACATCGAGAGCGCCGCGCAGGCGCACATGGGGAAGCCCCAGCCCGCCGTGCCCACGGCGTAGGCCACGGCCGCGTCCAGCGCGGCGGCGACGTTCGCGAGCGCGCAGAGCGACCACATGCTCGGCCTGCCGCGCACGAGGCTCATCACCCCGGCGGTGAATACGTCGAGGCCCAGCATCACGATGGCGAGCTGCAATACGAGGCAGGCGAGGCTCGTCACCCTGAGCCCTGTGCCGAGCGAGCCGAAGCTGGGCAGGCCCAGCGTCACCCAGAGCAGCGCCAGCATGGGTATGAGCGCGAGGCGCACCCTCACGCGCAGGCTGTTCACGCTGCCCGCGTAGTACTTGGCGGCCTTCTTCGGCGGCAGCTCCTCGCTGAATTCCTCGGCGTCCTCAATCGTGACCGCCTCGCCGGCGGCGCGGTCGCGCCTGAGCCGGAGCCCCAGCGCGGCCAGGAAGCCCAGCACGGGCCCCGCGCGTCTCGCCTCGCCGTAATCGCGGCGCGGGGCGCTCTCGCTGTCCGGGGCGGCGTAGCGGTCGTCCAGGTCGGAGCCGGCGGAGTAGTCCAGCACATCGCCGTCGGATGCGTCCGCATCGAAGCCATAGCCCTCATAGTGCTCGAAGCCGCCGAGGGGCGTCTGCCCGGAGCGGGACCAGCGCGCGCTGCGCCTCTCCGCCTCGGCGACGAAGCTCCCGACGGCGCCGTAGACCTTGACGTCCTCGTCCCCCTCCGGCAACGGCGCGGAGGCGGGGCGGTAGACCTTTACGTCGTCGTCGGAGGCGAAATCCGGCTCGCCCTCGGGCTCAGGCGCGCTCTCCGGCTCGGCGGGCGGCTCGACCCTGCGCCCGAAGCGCTCTATGCCCCGGCGCAGCCGCCGCGTATAGCGCCCCGCGGCCCTCTCGGGCTCCGCGGGATAGGGCTCCGGCGTCTCCTGCGGGGGCGGCTCGTGCGCGTCCTCGGTGAGAGCGGCGTCGTCGTCCGTGAGGCCGCCCGAGAACTCCGTCTCGCCCAGGGCCTCGTAGACAATCTGCTTCGAGCGCTCAGCCGTGCTGCCCTCCGCGGCCAGCCCGGCGTCAAAGTCCGCGTACTCCGCGAGGATGCTCTCGAGGCTCAGCTCGGAATATATGTCGTTTTCCTGTGTCAGCTTCTCAGTGTCCAGCAAGGTAGGTAACACCTCAAACTCATTATCTTTGTCCGTGCCTTACGCGCCCGTGCGGCGGCGCAGCACCTCATATATCAGTATGGCGGCGGCGCAGGAGGCGTTCAGCGAGTCCACGTGCCCGCGCATGGGTATGCTCACCAGCTCGTCGCAGCTCTGGCGCACCATGCGCCCGAGGCCGTCGCCCTCGGAGCCTATGACGAGGCAGATGGGCCCCGTGAGGTCCGTCTTCCACATATCGGCCCGGCCCTCGGCCGCCGCGCCGTAGACCCAGACGCCGCGCTTCTTGAGCGCCTCGAGCGTGCTCGGTATGTTCGCGACGCGGGCCACGGGCAGGTATTCGAGGGCCCCGGCGCTCGTCTTGCCGACGACGGCCGTGAGCCCGGCGCTGCGCCGCTTCGGGATTATCACCCCGTGCGCGCCCGCGCACTCGGCGGAGCGGATTATCGCGCCCAGGTTGTGCACGTCGCTTATCTCGTCGCAGCAGACGATGAAGGGCGGCTCGCCCCGCTCCTCCGCGAGGGCGAAGATGCCGTCAATGTCCGAATACGCCGCGGCGGCGGCGACGCCTATGACGCCCTGGTGCGAGCGCGTGACGCTCATCTCGTCGAGCTTGCGGCGGTCGACCTCCACGACGGGGATGTCCGCCGCCCTCGCGTCGCGGATTATGCGCCCGAGCGCCAGGTCGTCCGAGCCGCGGTTGACGTATATCTTGTCTATGGGCCGCTCGGCCCTGAGCGCCTCCCTTATCGCGTTGCGGCCCTCTATGAGGTCCTGCCTCGGCGAATCCATTTCTCTGCTCTCCATATATGTAAAGCCTCCGAATCTGCTTCCGCATAATGATACATTCTACACTATACCACAGAATCCGGTAAACATAAAGTATAAATTGATGGAACCGGCAAATTTCTCTCCCCGGGGCCTCCCGTCGTATTGACCAGAGCGGCCGCCGGGCGGGGCGCGGAAAATGTACGCAGTGACGAAAGTGAAAATACCTGTTGCATATTTATGCAGATAGCGCTATAATCAGCGCATAAACCAAAAACAACAACGCATATTGGAGGCTGTATCATGAATAAATCGGATATCAAGAAAGTCGTCCTCGCCTACTCCGGCGGCCTGGACACGTCCATAATCATCCCCTGGCTCAAGGAGAACTACAATAACTGCGAGGTCATCGCCGTCTCCGGCAACGTCGGCCAGGCGGACGAGCTCGAGGGCCTCGAGGAGAAGGCGCTCAAGACCGGCGCGAGCAAGCTCTACGTCGAGGACCTGACCGACGAATTCGTCGACGACTTCGTCGTCCCCGCCATGAAGGCCGGCGCGAAGTATGAGGAGTACCTGCTCGGCACCTCCCTCGCGAGGCCTGTCATCGCCAAGCGCCTCGCCGAGATAGCCATAGCCGAGGGCGCGGACGCCATTTGCCACGGCTGCACCGGCAAGGGCAACGACCAGGTCAGGTTTGAGCTCACGCTCAAGCACTTCGTCCCCGACATGCCGATAATCGCCCCCTGGCGCGAGTGGAGCATCAAGTCCAGGGAGGAGGAGATAGAGTTCGCCGAGGCGCACAACGTGCCGCTGAAGATTAACCGCGAGACGAACTACTCCAAGGACAAGAACCTCTGGCACCTGAGCCACGAGGGCCTCGACCTCGAGGACGCGGGCAACGAGCCGACCTACGAGAAGAAGGGCTTCCTCGAGATGGGCGTCTCGCCCATGGACGCGCCGGACGTGCCGACCTATATCACTCTCGACTTTGAGGCCGGTGTCCCCGTCGCGCTCGACGGCGAGAAGATGAGCGCGAAGGACATCATCCTCAAGCTCAACGAGCTGGGCGGCGCCAACGGCATCGGCCTGCTCGACATCGTTGAAAACAGGCTTGTCGGCATGAAGTGCCGCGGCGTCTACGAGACCCCGGGCGGCACGATACTCTACGCCGCGCACGAGTACCTCGAGACGCTCTGCCTCGACAAGATGACCATGCACGAGAAGCAGAAGCTCGCGATAACCTACGGCGAGCTCGTCTACAACGGCCAGTGGTACACGCCCCTGCGCGAGGCGCTGGCGGCCTTCGTCGACAAGACGCAGGAGCACGTCACCGGCGCCGTCAAGCTCAAACTCTACAAGGGCAATATCATCAAGGCCGGCGCCTGGAGCGACTGGAGCCTCTACAGCGAGGAGATAGCCACCTTCGGCGAGGACCACGTCTACAACCAGGCCGACAGCGCGGGCTTCATCAACCTCTACGGCCTGCCGATAAAGGTCCAGGCCAAGGTCGACGCCAAGAACAAAAAGTAAGCAGCCATCCTACGGGGCGGGAGTTCCCGCCCCGTCTGCCATTTTGGGGAGAGGAAGATATGGAAAAGCTCTGGACGGGACGCAGCGCGGGCGCGCTGGACGAATTCGCCGACAAGCTCAACTCCAGCATCGGCGTGGATTCGCGAATGTACAAGGAGGATATCGCGGGCAGCATAGCCCACGCGGGCATGCTCGCCAAGTGCGGGATAATCACGCCCGCCGAGGGCGCGGAGATAATAGAGGGCCTCGGCGGCATCCTCGCCGACCTGGAATCCGGCGCGCTGACGATTGACCCCGCCGCCGAGGACATACACTCCTTCGTGGAGGCGGAGCTCACCGCGAGGATAGGCGACGCGGGCAAGAAGCTGCACACCGCCCGCAGCCGCAACGACCAGGTGGCGCTCGACACGCGGCTCTATCTCAAGGGCGAGTGCGAGAAGACCGCCGCGCTCATAAAGGACGTCATAAGCGCCCTCTGCCACGTCGCGGAGGCGAACGAGCAGACGATAATGCCGGGCTATACGCATCTCCAGCGCGCGCAGCCCGTCACCCTCGCGCACCATCTGCTGGCCTACGGCATGATGCTCGCGCGCGACATAGGCCGCATAGAGGACGCGAAGGCGCGCATGATGAGCGCCTGCCCCCTCGGGAGCGCCGCCCTCGCCGGGACGACGCATCCCATAGACAGGGCCATGACCGCCGCGGAGCTCGGCTTCGGCGGATACTGCCTCAACAGCATGGACGGCGTCTCCGACCGCGATTACTGCGTCGAGCTCTGCGCCGCGCTCAGCGTCCTCATGATGCACCTCTCGCGGCTCTCGGAGGAACTCATACTCTGGTCGAGCTGGGAGTTCAAGTTCATCGAGTTCTCCGACCAGTTCACGACCGGCAGCTCGATAATGCCGCAGAAGAAGAACTCCGACATGGCCGAGCTCGTGCGCGGCAAGACCGGCCGGGTCTACGGCGACCTCACGACGCTGCTCGTCATGCTCAAGGGC
>DVKN01000255.1 GCA_018716005.1 Candidatus Scatomorpha stercoravium | reverse complement strand
GGGACGGTGTCGAGGGCGTAGCCGCTCGCGGCGGCGAGCTCCATGGCGAGCGCCTCCGCGCCGGGCGGGGCGGCGCCCTTGTACTGCCAGTATATGACCTCCCCCTGCGTGTGGAGGGCGAGGGCGCACTTTGGCCGCGCGCGGCGGGTAAAATCATACAGCGCGCGGCTCTCCGGCGCGCAGAGCGGCGTGCGGCCGACGTAATCCCGCGGCGCGCAGGTTCTCCAGCCCTGGGCGAATTTTATCCCGCGCGCCTCCTCCCAGCCGGCGGGGTACTGCAAGTTGAGGTCGACGCCCGCCGCGTCCGCCTTCCAGCCGGAGGGATAGGGCACTTCGGGGTACCGCGCCGCTATGCGCCGGGCATGGGCCGGATTTATCCCGCCCGAGGCTATGTCCGCGCCGTCGGGGTTCACGAGCGGTATGAACAGCAGCCGCGCGCGGCGGAAAATCTCCCGCGCCCGCGCGTTCCCCGCCGCGTAATCCGCGGCGAGGCGCTCGATATACGCCCTGAGCGCGGCGGCGGTTATCCATTCGTTCCCGTGGTGCGCGGCGGTGAAGACCGCCGCGGCCCCGCCCGCGCCGAAGCTCAGGAGCTCTATCGGCCGGCCCATCCGGCTGCGGCCTATCGCGGCGCGCCCGAGGAAGCCATAGCGGCGCGCGAGCGAGCTGAGCGCTGCGGAATTTTCCCCGCTTACCGTGGGCATACGCATCCCTCCCGGGCAAGTATATGCGCCGGGGCCGCGGCGCAGAAGCCCGGCGGGCGGCGGCGCAAAAAACAAGAAGGGCCGGCCTTCCGGCCGGTCCTTCCCGTTGGCTCTGCCGCGTTCTATGGGCCGCGGCGGAGTTAAGTATTCGCTTTTGCGCTCTCTTACTTGAGGACGCGGGCAGCGCGCTTCTTGCCGTAGACGACCAGGGCGGCCACGTAGAAGACCATGAAGCAGACGCCGACGATGTAGGCGATGTTCCAGGGCAGGTGGAAGCCGATGGAGGCGTTGGCAATGTAAGAAGAGCAGATGAAGGAGTAGAAAGCGCCCGGGATGAGCGGGATCCAGCACCACTGGGCCTTGCCGTTCTCGAACATCCACACGGTGATGCAGAGGAAGGCGAAGAGGCTGAGGGTCTGGTTGCTCCAGGCGAAGTAACGCCACAGGGTGTTGAAGCCGTTGATGTCCATCTTGGCCCAGACGATGATGGCCGCGACGAGGATGAACACGGGGACGGCGAGCATCATGCGCTTGCCGTTGCTCTTCTGCTCCAGATGGAAGGTGTCGGCGAGGGACATGCGCAGGGAACGCAGCGCAGTGTCGCCGGAGGTGACAGGCAGGACGATAACGCCGAGGATGGCGATCGTGCCGCCGATGCCGCCGAGGATGTCCTTGCAGACGACGCCGACGGCCGCGGTGGCCTTGGAGGCGTCGACCGGCTGCAGGCCGAGGTTGTACACGCCCATAGCGCCGGCGGCCCAAACCATGGCGATGAAGCCCTCGAGGATCATCATCCAGTAGAAGGTGTAGGAGCCCTGACGCTCGCTCTTCATGGTACGGGAGATGATAGCGGTCTGGGTGGAGTGGAAGCCGGACAGGATGCCGCAGGCGACCGTCACGAAGAAGACGGGCAGGAAGTGGCCGCCGACAGCTTTGTAAGCCTCGCCGCCGGTGCCGCCGTTGCCGAAGACTGTGCCGAAGTAGTCAGAGTAGTTGAAGGTGTCGCTGACCCAGGGAGTATCCCACACCTCGAGCAGCGGGTACTGGTGAGCGAAGATGCCCACGAAGACACCGACAGCGGAGAAGAGCAGGATGGCGCCGAATATCGGGTAGATGCGGCCGATTATGGCGTCAATCGGGAACACGGTGGCTATCAGGTAGTACAGGAAGATGACACCGTAGATAACCCAGGTGGCCCAGTCGTCGATAGCGCCGGTGCGGCCGAAGACCTGAGTCGCGGCGATGTCGCCCGGGGTGTAGACGAACACGGCGCCGACAAGCAGGAGCAGCAGGCAGAGGAAGACGTTGTAGACCGCGTAAATACCCTTGTTGGAGTACTTCTTGATCATGTCAGGCATCTGGGTGCCGCCGTCGCGCAGGCAGATCATGCCGCAGAAGTAGTCGTGCATGGCGCCGCCGATAACGTTGCCTATCGGGATGGTGATGAAGGCGATGGGTCCAAACAGGATGCCCTGGATGGGTCCGAGGATGGGGCCCGTGCCGGCGATGTTAAGCAGGTTTATGAGGCTGTTCTTCCAGCCGCGCATGGGGACGTAGTCAACGCCGTCGCCCTTGTAGTACGCGGGAGTCTGGCGGTCATCGGGACCGAAGACGTGCTCGCAGAGCTTGCTGTACAGCGCGGCGCCGACGAACAGGATAACCAGACCGATGATAAAGGTTACCATAAACTCACACTCCTTTTAGTTTTTGTTCCTCTCTTGGTCTGATATTATGAAAGTCAAGCCATGCTCCCCGCTCCGCCATAGATCGGTCTACGGGGCCTCCGGCCTGGTTTCACAAAATCGAGGCGCGCCTTACCCCTGTAAGTCGGGCGCACCGGCCACAGTCACGTTTGAGTGTTAAACGTGAACAATTCGTGAACACCACATAATATAATGGAAATTACGGAAATAATCAAGCCGTTTTCGGCAAATTCTACGAAATAGCAAAATTTTGACCCCTCAAATTGCGTCAAATTTATCTAAATAGCCACATCCTTCACAAGTCTTATGTTTTGTCCGGCGTGCGGGGCGGCCCGGGGCAAAAGGTGGTTTACAAGCCGGGCGAAATATAGTATGCTTAATAATTGAACGAAAGTTGATAATATAGGTGGGATAGCTATGGACAAGGCTCCGCTGGAGCTGTGCGCGAGCTGCCTCTTCGGCCTCGAGGGGCCGCTGGGCAACGAGCTCAGGCACATGGGCATGGAGGCCGTCGAGCCCGAGAACGGGCGCGTGCGGTTCAGGACGGACCTCAGCGGCCTCGCGAGGGCCAACATACGCTCGCGCTTCGCCGAGAGGATACTCCTGAAGCTCGGCGAATTCCCCGCGCGGAGCTTCGACGAGCTCTTCGAGGGCGTGAGGGCCCTGCCCTTCGAGGACTGGATACCCCGGGACGGGGCCTTCCCCGTCGAGGGCTGGAGCGTCTCGAGCGCGCTGCACTCCGTGCCGGACTGCCAGCGCATAATAAAGAAGGCCGCCGCTTCTCGCCTCGGCGCGCGCTACGCCGTCGAATGGCTGCCCGAGACGGGCGAGGAATACCGCGTACGCTTTACAATACTCAAGGATATATGCTGCGTATACCTCGATACCTCGGGCGTCGCGCTGCACAAGCGCGGCTGGCGTCCGGCGCACAACGCCGCCCCCCTGCGCGAAACGCTCGCCGCCGCGCTCGTGGACATCGCCGGCTACCGGGGCCGGGGCGAGTTCGCCGACCCCTTCTGCGGCAGCGGCACGATAGCCATAGAGGCCGCGCTGGCCGCGAAGGGCCGCGCGCCGGGCGTGAACCGCCGCTTCGCCGCCGAAAAATGGGCGGATATCCCCGCCGCCTTCTGGCGCGATGAGCGCGAGGCCGCCCGGGCGCGGGAATATAACGGCAGCTACCGCATATACGCCTCGGACATCGACCCGCGCGCCGTGCGCCTCGCCCGCGAGAACGCGGAGCGGGCCGGCGTGGCGGGGCTCATAGAGTTCTCCGCGGCCGACGCGAGGCGCTTCGCCCGCCCGACGGAGGACGGCGTAATAGTCACGAACCCGCCCTACGGCGAGCGCCTGGGCGAAAAGCGCGAGGCACAGGAGCTGCTGCGCGATTTCGGCGCGGCCTGGCGCGCCACGGGTTGGCGGCTCGCCCTCATAACCTCCGACGCCGAGGCGGAGGCCCTGCTCTGCGCGCGCGCGGACAAGCGCCGCAAGCTCTATAACGGCATGATAAAGTGCGACCTCTATATGTTCGGCATGAAATCGAAGACGAAGCGAGGCAGTGTAGGATAATGAAGCACCTCTTCATCGTGAACCCCGTCGCCGGCAAGACGAAGCCGGAGGACAAGATACGCCTCGTCCACGAGGCCCTCGGCCGCATACCGGCTTCCGAGCGCGGCGAGCACGAGATATACGTCACCAGCGCGCCCATGGACGCCGTCGGGAAGATAAAGGCCGAGG
>DVKN01000028.1 GCA_018716005.1 Candidatus Scatomorpha stercoravium | reverse complement strand
GACCTCGCCGCCGGGGCACATGCAGAATGTGTAAACCCCGCGCCCGTCCGGGAGGCGGACGCTGAGGGAGTAGTCCGCGGCGGGGAGGCGCTTCCCGCGCGGGATTCCGTACTGCTGAAGGTCGAGCGCGGCCTGCGGGTGCTCTATCCTCGCGCCGAGGGAGAAGGCCTTGGGCTCCATGGGCACGCCCGATGAGAGCAGCATCCGGAAGGTGTCCCGCGCGCTGTGGCCCGTCGCGAGCACAAGGGCGGAGCACTTTTCTATGTATTTGACGCCGCCGGAGGCGACCCGCGCCGCCGTGACCGCGCCGCTCTCGTCCCGGACGAGGCCAGTGAGCTTTGTCGAAAAGCGAATCTCGCCGCCGAGGGAGATTATCTCACGGCGTATGCTCTTTACGACGCGGGTGAGCACGTCCGTGCCCACGTGGGGCTTCGCGTCGTATGTGACGGAGCGCGGCGCGCCGTGGTTGGCAAATTCGCGCAGAACGTGCGCAATACGCCTGTCGTGCGTGCCGGTGTTGAGTTTTCCGTCGGAAAATGTCCCGGCCCCGCCCTCGCCGAACTGGACGTTGCACTCGGTGTCCAGCGCGCCGCCGCTCCTGAAGGCGGCCACCCTGGCCGTGCGCGCGTCGGCGTCCAGGCCGCGCTCGAGGACTATGGGCCGCAGCCCCGCGCGGGCGAGCGTGAGGGCGCAGAACATCCCCGCCGGGCCGAAGCCCGCTATGACCGGCGGCGCGCCCCGCGGCGTGACGCTCGGTATATTGTATGTGTCCTCCGGCTCCGCCGGCTCGCCCTTCGTACGCACGGCGACGGTGCAGACGTATTTCACGGCGCCCTTCCGCCTCGCGTCGAGGCTGCGCCGCCTTATCGTGAGCTCCTCTATGTCCCCGGGGCGTATGTCCAGTTTTTTGGCCGCGAGCTTATAGAGCGCGCGCTCGTCCTCGCCCGGGGCGAGACTGAGATTTGGAACTATTTTCATAGCAGCCTCCCCGCGAGATGTCCGCTCGACCAGGCCCACTGGAGGTTGTAGCCGCCGCAGTCGCCGTCGACGTCCAGCACCTCGCCGCAGGCGTAGAGCCCGGGGACTATGCGGCTGCGCATAGTCGCGGGGTCGAACTCCGAGGTTTTAATCCCCCCGGCAGTCACCTGCGCGTTCGCGAAGCCCTCGGTTCCCCGTACAGGGAGGGCGAAATTCTTGGCCGCCCCGGCGAGGGCCTTGAGCGCCTTCGCGTCGAGGGAGGCCGCGGGCGCGTCCTGCCTGAGCCCGGCGTACTTCGCGAGCATACGCGCGAGGCGGTTCGGCACGGCCCCGATAAAGAGCTCGCCCGCCGTCAGCTGCGGCGCGTTTTCCGCCCGCGCGCGCAGATGCGCGAGCGCCTCGCCGAAGCTCAGGCCGCGCAGCAGGTCGAGCGATAGCGTGAGCCCGTCCCCGGCGGTCGAGACGGTGCGCGCGAGGTCGAAGGCCGCGGGCCCGGAGACGCCCGTCTCCGCGAAAAGGGCCTCCCCGGCGGACTCCGCGAGCGTCTCGCGGCCGCGCAGGAGGCTCATGGCGCAGTCGGCCTTGACGCCCTTGAGCGCGCGCGGGAACTCCGGCGCGGTGCATATCTGCGCGAGGGCCGGGTACAGGGGCGTGCGCGTGTGGCCGAGGGATTTCAGCAGCTCGTAGCCGTCCTTGCCGCCGCCGAGCTTCTCGCCCGCGAGCCCGCCGCAGGCGACGATCGCGGCCTCGCCCTCATGCCGCGCGCCGGACTCCGTCGTGACGGCGAAGACGCCGCCCCTTCGCTCGAGCGAGCGCACGCGGTCGCCCGCGACGAGGCGCACGCCCTCGGCATCGAGCGCGAAGCGGAGCGTATCCGTGACCGAGGCGGCGGAATTCGAGAGCGGATACACCCGCCCGCCGTACTCCTCGCGGGTTATGAGGCCAATGCCGCGGAACATGGCGAGAGCGTCCTGAACCGTGAACATTTCGAGCGCAGGACGGACGAAATCCGGGTCTTCGCCATGGTAATGGCTGGCGTCCGCACCCGTGTTCGTGAGGTTGCAGCGCCCGTTGCCCGTGGCCGAGAGCTTGCGCCCGACGCGCGACTGCCGCTCGAAGAGCGTGACGCCGTGCCCGGCGCGCGCCGCCGTCAGCGCCGCCGTCATCCCCGACGCGCCCGCGCCGATTATAAGTACCCGCATGACCTCGCCTCCCAAAATAACCCGGCCTCCGCAAGCCGGCTGTAGCCTTTATAATATCATTTTTGCCCCCTCCCGTCAACGCAGCCCCCACCAACCGGCAGGGGCTGCGGATAATAGCGGTTGACCCCTCAGTCAGCTTCGCTGACAGCTCCCCTTGTCAAGGGGAGCGATTGGGGGCGGTCTATCGTCCTACCCGCCGCCCTTCGGGCGGACCCCTCAGGCGCTGCGCGCCAGCTCCCCTTGCAGGGGAGCCTCTGGCGGGTGCGAATCTGGGCGCTGTGGAAACCATCGTTCCTTGCCGCCGTTTCTCGCCTGCCGGCGAGCGGGCGGGCGGGGCCGCCCGCCCTTGGGACTCGAAGGGGAAAAAGCATCCGGAGACCTACGTCTCGCGCCCCCACGCCGCCAGTCCGATGCCGGCACATCGCAGCCGGCGAGGACGGGCACCACTTTGGATAGACGCACCAAAAGCGTTTTTCCTTTCGGGGAGTCTGAGGGACGCTTTCTTTTGGCAAGACAAAAGAAAGCGCCCCTCAGGAAAAACGTTATTAAAGCAAAAAGCCTTATTTAGTGCCGAAAATCCTATCCCCCGCGTCGCCGAGGCCGGGGACTA
Organism: Candidatus Scatomorpha stercoravium; assembly: GCA_018716005.1. GTDB lineage: Bacteria > Bacillota > Clostridia > Oscillospirales > Oscillospiraceae > Scatomorpha > Scatomorpha stercoravium. The sequence continues at coordinate 28 of DVKN01000028.1, read as the reverse complement.
TATAGCCGTGCTCGTTGAGGTGGTCGTC
>DVKN01000027.1 GCA_018716005.1 Candidatus Scatomorpha stercoravium | reverse complement strand
ATGATGTCGATGAGGCGCTTGTGGGTGCGGCGCTCGAACTGCTCGCGGCTGTCCTTGTACTTGTGGACGGCGCGCAGGATGGTGACGACCTCCTTCTTGGTGGGCAGAGGGATGGGGCCGGACACCTTGGCGTCGGTACGGCGGGCCGTCTCGACGATGCTCTCGGCGGCCTTGTCGATAAGCTGGTGGTCGTAGGCCTTGAGGCGAATACGGATCATTTTCTTGTTTGCTGCCATGTTTTTTCCTCCTGAATTCGTACTTAGGCAATGAAGCGATTGCCCAGTGGTACGGCGAGCGTTTTTCATACACGCATCCGTGCGTATCAGACCCCGTCCGAAAAACAAACCGGCTTTTGGCCGGTGCGCTGCGTCCGGGCGATATACGCCCGCGTACGAAAAAAAGCTCATCCGCCCGATTGTGCGCTAAAAGCGCCGGACATACTCCACGGAAGTTACCGGCCGAAGGCCGCAATCTCCCGCTTCATCGCATACTGCGCCCCTTTCAGGCGCCCTGTTATAATATCAAGTAAGAGGCGGCTTGTCAAGGGCTTTTTAGTATTTTTGCAAAAATTTTTGCCTTCATTTTTGTGAATGTTTTTTTGCCCCCCGAGCCGTGTGTGCAAAGGGCGCTCCGAGGGGCGCAATGTGCGCCGGAGCGCTTGACACGGGCCGGCCGTGCCGCTTATACTCGGGCTGAAAGGAGGCGCGGCGATGAAGCTCAGGCTTGAAGTGAGCGGGGAAAACTATGAGGCCCTGGCCGCGGAGCTCACGGCCCGGGGCATAGAGCTGGACGAGGACGCGCCCTACGTTCTCACGGAGCGCGGCCGCTTCGCCGACAGTCTCCTGCTGCGCGACTCGGAGACTAACGAGCGCGTCATGCTGCCCGTCGCGGGGATAATCAGCGTCGAGGCCTTCGGCCACAGCGTTGAGGTGCGCTCGGCACACGGCGTGTTCCTGTCGAACGAGCCGCTCTACCGGCTCCAGGCGCGGCTCGACCCGGAAAAGTTCCTGCGTGTGAGCAACAGCGTCATTGTCGCACGCGCCGCAATAGTGCGCATCTCCCCCGCCCTCTCAATGAAGTTCACGCTCACGCTTTCCGATAAGCGCCGCGTGGACGTAACGCGCAGCTACTATTATACGTTTAAAGAGTATATGGGCATATAGGAGGCGGAGCATGAGCTTTTCAATACCAATCTTCGCGGCGCTGGCCGCGGCGGCGCTGGCCCTGCTCGGCGGGGCCGTATACCTTATAATATACCGCATACACATAAACCGGGCGCTGCGCTCCGGCGGAGGGAAGCCCCTGGCCGCGCCGGGCAGGGCGCTCGCCGTAATTGCGGTCATTGTGTTCGCGCTCGCCGTATTTGTGAGCTACCTTGCCGGGTACAAGGCCGCTTACGACGGCTTTGAGGGTGCGTCCTCCCCGGCGGTTGAAATCCCGCCCATGACGCTGCGCGATCTCTCGGCGCTCCCGGAGCTCTTCGACGCCGCGCTCGCGCACGTCCGGCGCGACGAGACCGAATACGGCTCCGCAGAGCTCATTGACGCGCGCGCCGAACTCACAGACCTCACGTTCCTGCGCGGCGGCTTCTCATATTTCTCCTTCACGCTCTGCTACGATTCCGGCGGCGAACGCATAACGCGCAGCGTAGACGTCAACGCCTCCGGCGCTGTGTTTACCGAGCGTTGGACTCAGGAAGACGGCTCAACGGAAAATTCCGTCCCGCTCGAGACCTTCCGCCGCCTGCTCGCCGCGCTCGACGGCGTGGATTGGCCCGAGGGCGGCGATGTTGGCTCCTTCAGTTCCCTGTTTGGCGTCATGACGCCGGAGAGCGGAGGCTGCACGCTCGATGGTACGGCACTCGTCCCCTCCGAACCATCGGGCGAGCTCTGCCTCACGCTTGACTACGTGTCAGGCAGCGAGCTTATACGTATTTACATCCCCGCCGAATAGCCAAAACCCCGCCGCGGCAAACGCGGCGGGGATTATTTCACTTTATCCTCCGGCACTCGAGGTAATAGCGCTTTTCCCTGGCCTCGCCTATGGAGAAGCTCTTCTTCGGATACGGGCCGTGCTGGGCTATGTAGGCGAAGAGCTCGGCCTTTTCGAGCGCGGGCAGGAGGACGGCGCAGCCGCCCTTCTCGCGGGCAAGGGCGGCGCACTCGGCGTCGCCGTGGACGTAGTCGACCTCGCCGCCGTATTCGCCGATGAGGCGCGATACGAGCTCGTCGGTGAAGGCTACCAGCTCACCGAGGGCGAGGGACGTCCCGTAGTGGCGCTCGGCATGCCTCGTGAGGGCGCGGACGCCGTTCTTCGCCCCGGCGGGCAGCTCGCGCGCGAGGGCCTCGGGCAGCTTCGCGGCGGCCTCGCCGGTGACGAGGCGGTGTATGGGCTTGAACTCGACCGCCGGGTCGTGGATGTTCACTATCTCCGCGAGGGCGAAGCGCGCGGGGTGATTTCGCCGCTCGTCCTCATCGAGGGAGGGCTTCACGCGCTCCCAGCAGAGCTTCGCGGCGGCGAGGGAGTGGTTCCCGTCGCCCATCGCGAACTTTATCTCCCCCGGCAGGGCGTCGAGCTTCGCGCGCACGGCCTCGGCCGCCGCGCCGGAGACCCGCTCGCCGCGGATATGCCCGCCGCCGAGCATGAGCTCGAAGTCGTAGAGCTCCTCCCCGCCCTTCGCGGAGGCTATGAGCGTGTCGCCGGGGTCGTCGATGAAGACCATGATGTGCGGCAGCTCGAGCGGCGCGCCCTCGCGTATGGCCGCGCGCGGCGGCAGGCGGGACTCGACCGTGCCCTCGGTCGCGCGGACGGGCGTCGCCGTGCCCTCGGCCCAGTCGTAGCGCTCGAGGTCGATTTTGCCGACGAGGCCGCGCCTCACCCTGCCCGTGGGCAGCGTGCGCTCTACATATATATAGGAGTTCGGCACTTCGCGGAAGAGCCCGGAGCCCAAACAGCCCTCCATCGCGGCGTATATCTTCGCCTGCTCGGCGCCCTCGTCGACCTTGCCGAGGTAGGCCTCGGGGAGGATCATGCTCAGCGTGCTCGGCGCGCCGCCGGCAATGCGCTCGGCCTCCGCCCAGTACTCCGGCTCGCTCGTGAACTGGTCGCAGGCGATGCAGGCCCATTTGCCCATATCCGTCCCCTCGCGCGGCAGAAGGATGTCGGCGGGAGAGAAGATGCTCTCGCGCTCGCAGAGGGCGTCCGTGGCCACGCGGGACCAGCCCTCGAGCTCGTCGGAGAAGGCGGGGAGGTCCTTTATGCGCAGCCAGAGCCCGGCGAGCTTCTCCGTCTCGCGCACGCGCACCTCGCCGGCTACCTCCATGCGGAAGAGGAAGCCCAGGTGGACGCGGCTCACCTCGTCGCCCTCCTCGTTGATTACGCCGAGGGGCGTGAGGCTGACGGCGCGCTCGACTTCTATCTCCTCGGAGACCTCGCGCTCGAGCGCGCGCATGAGTATGCCCTCGCGCGTCTCGTCGTCGGCGCGCTCGATGTGGCCGCCGACGCCTATGCTGAGCCGGCCGTGCAGCCGCTCCTCGCCGCCCTTATTGAGCCGGCGCGTGGCGAAAATCTCGTCCCCGCGCGTGACGGCGACGTAGGGTATGATCTGGCGGTAGGACGGGTCACGCTCCATGTCCGGCCGGGGCAGGAACTCGTGCTCGCGCTCGACGAGGGCGGCTATCTCGTCCCCGCAGCCGGTGATGAGCCCATAGCGCCCCTCTATCCACGGCGCGAGGGCGGCGGTCTTTACTACTAATATATCGCTCATAGTTTCTCCTTTGCGCATTGACTTGCGCGCACAAATAGGCTAGAATCTACACAAAAGGATTCTATCACAGAAGGAGGCAAATATAAATGCCGAACATCGCCGAAAGCGAATATTTTTTCACCTCCAGCGAGGGCAAAACGCCCATACACGTCCGCGTCTGGGAACCGGACTGCGACCTGAACGGCGTCGTGCAGCTCGCGCACGGCATCAACGAGTACATCGGGCGCTACGAGCCCTTCGCGCGCTATCTCGCCTCTAAGGGCTTCGTCGTCGTGGGCAACGACCACCTCGGCCACGGCGGGAGCGTCCTCTCCGCGGACAGGCTCGGCTTCTTCGCGGACGAGGACGGCTGGTTCCATGTCGTCGACGACATCGAGGAGCTCCGCCGCCGCACGCACGAGAAATATCCCGAGCTCCCCTACTTCATTTTCGGGCACTCCATGGGCAGCTTCCTTGTCCGCACCTGGCTCACGCGCCATCCGCAGAGCAGGGTCGCCGGCGCGATAATCTGCGGCACCGGCCAGCCGCCCGCGGCCGTCGTAGCCGGAGGCAGGCTCGCCTGCGACGCCGATATGCTCAAGAACGGCCCCATGCACCGCAGCGAGGCCATATACAACCTCGCCTTCGGCACTTATAATAAAGGTATAGAGCCCCTGCGCACGAAGTACGACTGGCTCACGCGCGACGAGGCCGTAGTCGACAAGTACGCTGCCGACCCGCTCTGCACCTTCATCCCCACGACGAGCCTCTTCCGCGACATGATGTTCGGCCTCGGCCTAATCTCCTCCCGCTCCGCCCTGAGCCGTATGCGCAAAGACACCCCCCTGCTCGTCATAAGCGGGGAGGCCGACCCCGTCGGCGGCTGGGGGATGCAGGCGGCGAAGGTGTACAGCATGTTCGTCAAAGCCGGCTGCGCCGACGTCGCGTACAAATTCTACCCCGGCGCGCGCCACGAGATATTGAACGAGATAAACCGCAGCGAGGTCTATCAGGACATACTGGACTGGATTTTCAAAAAGCTGGACTGAAAAAGCTCCGTCCCGGGACGCGCAATCCCGGGACGGATTCTATTTGTATTCATTATTCGAAAGCATAGCGCCCTGCGTAGTACGAATAGTAGACGAACGGCACGCTCTCGACCTCGACCCTGGTACCGGTATCGAAAACTATATATTTGCAGTCGGGATTAAGCACGAGGATGGACCTGCCGCTCTGCAAGACCGCCGTATAAACGCCGTCCTCTTCCCGCAGCACCGTCTCAAACCCCGTGAACCCCATCCTGTTTTTCTCAGGCATATAAAAATCCGCCGCTTTTATCTGGTCATACGGCACAACGCGGAACCACACCAGGCAGTGCTCGCCCGCGTATGTCCTGCCCAGGAGCTCCAAATCCCCCTCGCCGGCGTCCAAATCCAGCCGGGAGCACAGCTCCCCTATGACGTCCTCGTCGCTGCCGCTTATCCAGTCGCCCGAGCAGCCGGACAGCAGGAAAACAAGCAGGACGGCCGCGAGCAGCGCAAATACCCGCTTCATCCCCGCGCCTCCTTTGTGTGCGTCGAAGGCAGCCGCCCCCGGCTGAACCGCCCCGTACCAGGTATAGGTAATCGTGTCGTCATTATCTATGTAAATTTTATCATAGCCGGTTATTGATGTCCAGTGGGATATTGTGAACTTTGTCAGAATATTCGCCGCGCGCGCAAAAAACAGGCGGGCACTCTTGTGCCCGCCTGTTTTTTGCGCGCGGCGAATATTCTGACAAAGTTCACAATATCCCACTGGACATCAGCAACCGGCTATGATAAAATTTGCATAGATAATGACGACACGATTACCTATACCTGGTACGGGGCGCTACGCAAAGG
>DVKN01000026.1 GCA_018716005.1 Candidatus Scatomorpha stercoravium | reverse complement strand
CGCACCTTCGCCGCGCCCATGCCGACGAACATCTCGACGAACTCGCTGCCGGATATCGAGAAGAAGGGCACGTGCGCCTCGCCGGCGACGGCGCGCGCGAGCAGGGTCTTGCCCGTGCCCGGAGGGCCGACGAGCAGCGCGCCCTTGGGCAGCTTCGCGCCTATCTCGGAGTATTTGCCCGGCTCGTGCAGGAAGTCGACTATCTCCTTGAGCGCCTCCTTGGCCTCGTCCTGTCCGGCGACGTCGGCGAAGGTCTTGCCCGTCTCCGTCTCGGCGTATATCTTCGCGCCGGACTTGCCGAAGCTCATGCTGGGCAGGCCGTTCCCGCCGGTCATCTTCTTTATCATCGAGCTGTAGAACCAGGAGCCGACGCCGAATATGAGCGCCATGGGCAGTATCCACGTGAGCAGGAGGTTCAATAGCGGCGAGTTCTGCGTCGGTATCTCGTTGGCGTACTCTATCTCGTTCGGCGCGGCCTCGATGCGGTTTATGAGCTCGGCGTCGGGGAAAATGCCGGTCTTGTATATCTCCTCCCGGCCTTCCTCGTCCCTGGCGAGGAAGACTATCTGATAGTTCTCCTCCTCATACGCCACCTGCTCGACGCGGCCCTCCTCTATCATGTCCAGGAAATCGTTATAGCCGACCTCTATCACCTGACGCTGGAGCATCTGCGGGAAGAGCAGGGCGTTGAGCAGTATCAGTATCAGCAGGGTTATCGCGTAGTAGACCAGTATGTTCCTTCTCGGTCTGTGCTTATCGGGGGCCGGTTCCGTGACCATAAATATCTCCCTTTCCGGAATTAATTAACGTGTTAATTATAGCGCCGCGGCGGCCAAAGTCTAGGGTCAGATTTTGAACAAATGAGGAACTTTTTATGAACGGCGGCGTCCAATAAACAACCAATCCGGGGAGGGAGAGAAATGAAAAAATTAGCGCTGCTTCTTGCGGTTGTCCTGCTGCTCGCGCTGCCGGGCTGCGGGGCGGAATCCAGCCTGCTCGCGGGCGTGACGGCCTCTGAGAGGGGCGAGGCGGCGGACGCGGCGGAGCTCGCGGCGGACTTCACGATGGAGCTCTTTAACGCGGCCTATGAGGGCGGCGACGCGCTCATTTCGCCGGTGAGCGTCCTCGCGGCGCTCGCGATGGCCGAGGCGGGAGCCGAGGGCGAGACGCTCGCGCAGATGGAGGAGGTCTTCGGCGTGGACGCCGAGACGATGCGCCTCGCGCTCTCGGCCTATATGTCCAGCGTCGCGGGCACGGAGGCGAAGACGGCGAACGCGATATGGTTCCGCGACGACGGCTCATTCGTGCCGAACGGGGGCTTCCTCGCCGACTGCGCCAGCTTCGCGGGCGCGGAGGTCTTCGCGGACGAGTTCACGACCGCGCTGGCCGGGGAGATAAACGGCTGGATTAAAGAGCACACGGACGGCATGATAAAGGACGTACTCGACGAGATTGACCCCAGCGCGGTCATGAACCTCGTAAACGCTCTCGCCTTCGAGGCCGACTGGGCGGAGCAGTATGAAGAGTACCAGGTACGCGACGGCGAGTTCAACGCGGAGGACGGCGTGAAAACCGTGGAGATGATGTACTCGGACGAGAGCACCTACCTCGAAGGCGACGGCTTCACCGGCTTCATGAAGCCGTACAAGGGCGGCCGCTATGCCTTCGCCGCCCTCCTGCCGGACGAAACAAGCTCCCTCGAGGCCCTGCTGGGGAGCCTGACAGGCGAAACGCTCGCCGATGCGCTCGAGAACGCGCAGAATACGCCGGTGGAGACGGCGACGCCCGGCTTCAGCAGCGAATACGCCGCCGAGCTGAGCGAGACGCTGATGGGCATGGGCATGGCCGACGCCTTCGACGGCGAGACAGCCGACTTCAGCGGCATGGGGCGCTCGGCCCTGGGCAATATCTACATCAACCGCGTGCTGCACAAGACCTTCATAGACGTCACGCCGCAAGGCACCCGCGCCGGAGCGGCGACGGTGGTGGAGATGAACGCCGAGTCCGCGCCGATGGTCGAAAACGCGAAGCAGGTCTACCTCGACCGCCCCTTCGCGTATATGATAGTCGACACGCAGTACAATATCCCCCTCTTCTTCGGCACAGTAACCGGCGAGGCCTTCTAAGCAGGCGGCGTGTCGCCGCGGACAATGCGGCGGGCTGTGCCCGCTGACAATGCGTCACGGACGTAAGCAATAGTCGAAACAAGCCGCTCGGTAACTATACCGGGCGGCTTTTCCATCGCATTGGGTAGGTATATGCTGTGGCCCATAGCGCCCCTTCGGAAGGGGAGCTGCCGCCGAAGGCGGCTGAGGGGTCGAACGTCGCCACTTGCGGCATCGTAGGATCCGCTTGAAATATACGTGACTGCGAATGGCGGCGGAAGGGTCGTCGAGGACGCCGACCCCTACGGTGGGTGGTAAACGGACGTTTCAGCAACCATACGCAGCCGTCCGAAGCGGCGGCGTAACGGCGCACCGGGGACGGTGCGCCCTACAAGTAGCCCGCAACGTAGGAAAAGCCGCCCGGTAACGTACCGGGCGGCTTGCTTTATTTCTTATTCAGCTCGGCTTTGGCTTCGCAGTAGAGGCAGCGGTAGGTGTGGGTGTCGCGGTCGGAGAGGAAGAAGACCTGGTCGAGGCCGGGCTCTACTGTGGTGATGCAGCGGGGGTTGCGGCATTTGAGGACGTTCACTATGCGCTCCGGGAGGTCGAGGCGGCGCTTATCCACGAGCTTGCCGTCGCGTATGACGTTTATGGTCGCGTCCGGGTCGACGAAGCCTATGACGCCGAGGTCTATATAGCGGTCGGAGTCTATCTTTATGATGTCCTTGCGCCCGAGCTTGCGGCTGGGGGCGTTCTTAATTATGGCGACGGTGCAGTCCATATCCCCGAGGTGGAGCAGGCGGTAGAGGTCCATGGCCCCGCCGGCGCGGATATGGTCTATGACCAGGCCGTTCCTGATGGCGTCTATGTTCATTTCCCGGCCTCCTCGAGCAGCTTAAGTATGAGCGCCATGCGCACGAATTTGCCGTTGAGCGCCTGGCGGAAGTAGCACGCGCGCGGGTCCGCGTCTATGGCGGTGTCTATCTCGTTCACGCGCGGCAGCGGGTGGAGAATGGAGAGGTCGCGCTTCGCGCGCTCGAGCTTGGCGGGCGTGAGAATGTAGCTGTCCTTCAGGCGGAGGTAGTCCTCCTCGTTGAAGAAGCGCTCGCGCTGCACGCGGGTCATGTAGAGCACGTCGAGCTCGGGCATTACCTCGGCGAGGTCGCTGACCTCCTCGAACTCCGCGCCGCTCTTTATGAGGACGTCCTGCCTCACGTAGCCGGGCAGGCGCAGCTCCTCGGGGGAGATGCAGACGAACTTCACTCCCTCGCAGCGCGAGAGGGCGGCTATGAGCGAGTGCACGGTGCGCCCGAACTTGAGGTCGCCGCAGAGGCCAATGGTGAAGTCCGAGAGCCCGCCCTTCTCCCGGCGTATGGTCATGAGGTCGGTGAGGGTCTGCGTGGGGTGGTTGTGCCCGCCGTCGCCGGCGTTGATTATGGGTACGGTGGAGTGCAGCGCGGCGGCGAGCGGCGCGCCCTCCTTGGGGTGACGCATGGCGATTATGTCCGCGTAGCAGCCGACGACGCGGACGGTGTCGGAGACGCTCTCGCCCTTGCTCGCGGAGGAGCTCGCGGCCTCGGAGAAGCCGAGCACCTTCCCGCCGAGCTCCATCATCGCGGCCTCGAAGCTGAGGCGCGTGCGCGTGCTGGGCTCGAAGAAGAGCGTCGCGAGCTTCTTATACCGGCAGACCTCGCGGAAATCCTCGGGCTTCGCGTATATGTCGTCCGCGAGGTCGAGGAGCGTGAGTATCTCCCGCATATCGAGGTCGCGTATGTCTATGAGATGCCTCATTTGAGCGCCTCCTGCCAGGCGGAGTCGTCGGGATTGTCGCGGAAGGCCATGAGCGCGGGTATATAGCTCTCGGGGAAGGCCCCGTCCGCCGCCGCGGCCGCGACCACCTCGTCGAAATTCGTGAGGCAGTGGGCGACGGTGCCGTGCTCCGCTATGCGCTTTTTGCCCTTTTCCATGCCGTAGGTGAAGAGCGCGGCTATGCCCAGCACCTCGGCCCCGGCCTCGCGCAGGGCCTCGACGGCCTCGAGCGCGCTCCCGCCTGTGGAGATGAGGTCCTCGACCACGACGACCTTCTCGCCGGGATTGAGCCGGCCCTCTATGCGGTTCCGGCGGCCGTGGTCCTTGCTGCCGGAGCGCACGTAGCCCATGGGCAGGCCGAGTATGTGCGCCGCAATCGCCGCGTGGGCTATGCCCGCCGTCGCCGTGCCCATGAGGACTTCGGCCTCGGGGAACTCGCGCCTTATCAGCTCCGCGAGCGCGTTCTCCACCCCGTCGCGCACCTCGGGCGCCGTGAGGATGAGGCGGTTATCGCAGTATATGGGGCTCTTTATGCCGCTCGCCCAGGTGAAGGGCTCATCCGGCCTCAGGAAGACCGCGCCTATGCTCAGCAGCGCGCGGGAAACGTCGAATTTTGCCATTATGCATTACCTCCCAGGAATTCCGCGCGGGCCCTTCTCCAGGCCTCCACGGGGTCTGCCGCGCCGGTTATGGGGCGGCCCATGACGATGTAGTCGCTGCCGAGCTCGCGCGCCTTCGCGGGCGTGGTGACGCGCACCTGGTCGCCCTTTTCGCCCCCGGCGAAGCGCACGCCCGGCGTGACGGTGAGGAAGCCCTCCCCGCAGCGCTCATGAATGACCGGGCTCTCCAGCGGGGAGCAGACGACGCCGTCGAGCCCCGCCGCCTTCGCGTTCCCGGCATAGGCTATGCAGGCTTCGGCGAGGGGCCGCTCTATGAGCACCTCGCGGTGGAGCGTCTCCTCGCTCGTGGAGGTGAGGATAGTGACGGCGATGAGCTTGGTCTTCCGCTCGCCGTGCTCGTCCGTGAGGCCCTCTATGGCGGCGCGCATCATGTCCGCCGTGCCGAAGGCGTGCAGGTTTATTATATCCGCGCCCAGGCCGCGCAGGGAGCGCATCGCGCCGCGCACAGTGTTGGGTATGTCGCAGAGCTTGAGGTCGAGGAAGATGTGGAAGCCGCGCTCCTTTATCTCCCGCACTATCGACGGGCCCTCGGCGTAAAAGAGCTCCATGCCTATCTTCACCCAGGGCTGCTCGCCGCCGAAGCGGCCGAGGAAGCCCATGACGCTCTCGCGGTCGGGCATATCGCAGGCGATTATAACATCCTTAGCCATTGTGTGCTCCTCCTATTATGTCAGCCAGATTTTCGATTCCGTATTTCGCCATCTCCGCGGGGAGGGCTTCGATTATCTCCTTCGCGGCGTATGGGTTCGTGAGGTTCGCCGCACCCACGCCGACGGCCGCCGCGCCCGCGAGCATCATCTCTATCGCGTCCCTCGCGCTGCCCACGCCGCCCATGCCTATTATGGGTATGCCCACGGCCTCGTAGACCTGGTACACGCAGCGCAGCGCGAGCGGGAACACCGCGCCGCCCGAGAGCCCGCCGGTGACGTTCGCGAGCACCGGCTTCCTCGCCGCGGGGTCTATCCGCATGGCGAGGACGGTGTTTATGAGCGAGAGGCCGTCCGCCCCCGCCTCCTCGCAGGCGCGGGCTATCGCAGCGATGTCCGTGACGTTGGGCGTGAGCTTTACTATGACGGGCTTCTTCACCGCGCGCTTTACCTCGCGGGTGATTTCCGCCGCGCCCTCGCAGGTCGTGCCGAAGCCCATGCCGCCGCCGTGTACGTTCGGGCAGCTGACGTTGAGCTCGAGCCAGCCGACGATGTCCTCCTTATCCAGCCGCGCGGCGACCTCGACGTACTCGTCCACGGAGAAGCCGCAGACGTTCGCGAGCACCTTCTTATGATACACCTTTGAGAGCTCGGGGAGCTCGCGGGCTATGACCGCCTCGACGCCGGGATTCTGCAAGCCTACGGAGTTGAGCATACCCGCCGGCGCGTCGGCTATGCGCGGCGTGGGATTCCCGAAGCGCGGCTCCCTCGTCGTGCCCTTTATGGAGAAGGCCCCGAGGCAGTTGATGTCGTATATTTCCGCGAACTCGTGCCCGTAGCCGAAGGTCCCGCTCGCGGGTATGACGGGGTTCGCGAGCTCTATGCCGCAGAGATTGACGGTGGTGCTCACCATATGAGCTCACCCCTTCCGAAGACGGGCCCGTCCTTGCAGACGCGCCTCGGGCCGTTCACGGTCTCCACCGTGCAGCCCATGCAGGCCCCGAAGCCGCAGCCCATGCGCGCCTCGAGCGAGAACTGCGCGGGAGTACGGCAGTCCCTGTCTATGATTTGCAGCATCGGCACGGCCCCGCAGGCGTAGACGGAGGTATATTCGAAGTCCTCCAGCGCCGCGGTCACGAGGCCCCGGCGGCCCAGGGAGCCGTCCGGCGTATACGCCTCCACCCTCGCGCCGAGGGCGGCGAAGTCCTCGAGGTAGAAGCTCTCCGCGGCCGTATTGAAGCCGAGCGCCGCCGTCACCTCCGCCCCGCGGGCCATGAGCTCGCGGCAGAGCGGCCAGAGGGCCGGGGCCCCGCTCCCGCCGCCTATGAGCAGCGGCCGCTCCCCGGCGAGGGAGAGGTCGAAGCCGTTGCCGAGGCAGGTGAGTATGTCGAGCCTCGCGCCGGGCTCCAGGGCGTCAAGCGCCGCCGTGCCCTCCCCGCGCACGCGCACGGCAAGCGTGAGATGGCCATTGTCGAAGCCCGCGACGGAGAAGGGCCTGCGCAGGAAGTATCCGGGTATCCGCACCTCGGCGAACTGGCCCGGCGCTATGCCCGTGCCGTCCCCCGAAAATGTCAGCCGGTGCATGCCGGGGACGAGCTCCGCGTTCTCTATGAGTGTGAATACGCCCCTTTTCATCAGTCTATCGTGGAGATGGAGATGGTAATCTCCTCGAGCACGTCGAGCAGGACCCTCACGGTGTCGAGGCTCGTGAAGATAGGGACGTTGTTCTCGACGGCGCAGCGGCGTATCTCGTAGCCGTCGGAGTGGCCGGTGGTAGCGTTGAGGTCGCGGGTGTTTATGACGTAGCTCACGTAGCCGCGGCGTATGGAGTCGAGTATCTCCTCGCTGCCCTCGCTTATCTTCCGGCGCACGCGGGTGCGTATGCCGTGGCTCTTGAGGAAGGCCGCCGTGCCCTCCGTGGCCTCGATGTTGAAGCCGAGGTCGTAGAAGCGGCGTATGAGCGGCAGGGCCTCCGCCTTGTCCACGTCCGCAATCGTGGCGAATACGGTGCCGGAATTCGCGACGCGCATCCCGCTGGCCTCGAGGGCCTTGTAGAGCGCGCGGTTTATCGTGCGGTCTATGCCTATGGCCTCGCCGGTGGACTTCATCTCGGGCGAGAGGTAGGCGTCGAGCCCGGAGAGCTTCGAGAAGCTGAAGGCCGGGGCCTTTATGAAGAACTTGTCGCGGTCGGGCGGGCAGAGCTCGGTTATCCCCTGCTCGGGGAGGCTGACGCCCAGCATGGCGAGCGTGCCGATGTCGGCGAGGGAGCGGCCCGTGGCCTTGGAGATGAAGGGCACCGTGCGGCTTGAGCGCGGGTTCACCTCGATGATGTAGACGTCGTCGTTCCTGTCGACGATGAACTGGATGTTGTAGAGCCCGACGATGCCTATGGCGAGGCCGAGACGGCGGGTGTAGTCGAGTATGACCTCGCGGACGCGCTCGCTGAGGTTGTAGGGCGGGTAGACGCTTATCGAGTCGCCGGAGTGGACGCCCGTGCGCTCGACGTGCTCCATTATGCCGGGCACGAAGACGTTTACGCCGTCGCAGACCGCGTCTACCTCGCACTCGCGGCCGGAGATGTACCGGTCGACGAGGACGGGCTGCTTCTCGTCTATGCGCACCGCGTTCTCGAGGTAGTAACGCAGGGCCTTCTCGTCGGCGACTATCTGCATGGCCCTGCCGCCGAGGACGAAGCTGGGCCGGACGAGCACGGGGTAGCCTATCTGCTTCGCGGCCTCGGCGCCCGCGTCCACGCTCGTGACGGCGCGGCCCTCGGGCTGGGGTATGCCTTCGGCGAGCAGCAGCTTCTCGAAGCTGTCGCGGTTCTCCGCACGCTCGATCGCCGCGCAGTCCGTGCCTATGAGCTTCACGCCGTGCTCCATGAGCGGCTCGGCGAGGTTTATCGCCGTCTGGCCGCCGAGCGTGGCTATGACGCCGAGGGGCTTCTCGAGCTCTATGACGTTCATGACGTCCTCGACCGTGAGGGGCTCGAAGTAGAGCTTGTCGCTCGTGGTGTAGTCCGTGGAGACGGTCTCGGGGTTGTTGTTTATTATGATGGCCTCGTAGCCGTGCGCCCTTATCGTCTTCACCGCGTGGACGGTGGAGTAGTCGAACTCCACGCCCTGGCCTATGCGTATCGGCCCCGCGCCGAGGACGACGACCTTCGGCTTATCGGAGACTATGCTCTCGTTCTCCTCCTCGTAGGTGGAGTAGAA
>DVKN01000254.1 GCA_018716005.1 Candidatus Scatomorpha stercoravium | reverse complement strand
CCGACCGTCTGGCCCAGCGTGCCCATCTGGATGAAGCTTATAGCCTCCGACCCGCAGTACCAGGGCTACGACATCACCTCGCTCAAGTGCATAACCTGCGGAGCGGCGCCGCTGCCCGTGGAGGTGCTCCACAAGGTCGAAGAGATAACGGGCGGCGTCATAACCGAGGGCTATGGCATGACCGAGACTGTTAATACAATAACAATCAACGGCTTCCACCACCGAAAGAGCGCCACTGTCGGCGTGCCGAACCCGAACATTGAGTACCTGGTCGTAGACGCCGAGGACGGCGTCACCGTAATGCCCGACGGAGCCGACGGCGAGATAATCTGCAGGGGCGAGTGCGTCATGCATGAGTATTGGCGCAAGCCCGAGGAGAGCGCAAACATGGTTCGCGACGGCTGGCTCTATACGGGCGATATCGGGCACGTAGACGAAGAAGGCTATCTCGTCATCCGCGACCGCAAGAAGGACCTCATAATTACGAGCGGCTTTAACGTTTTTCCGACGGAGATAGAAGAGGTCGTCATGCGCTGCCCGGGAGTGGCCGACTGTATCGCTATCGGAATCCCGCACGAGCGCCGCGGAGAAGTGCCCGCTGTCTGGGTGCAGGCCGCGCCGGGCGAGAGCGTGGATCTCGAGGCAATTGAGAACACCTGCCGCGAGAAGCTATCGCGCTACAAGGTGCCCAAGGCCTATTTCATTATCGACGAGATACCCAAGACCAAGAACCGCAAACCCGACCGCAAAAAACTCAAAGCGGACTATCTGTCGGCGCATCCGCAGGTCTGAGCCGGCAATAGCATAGAAAAAGGTAAAGGAAAAGGAGCGTAAAACAATGAGTAAAGCGTACAAGAGGACAATCATAGGGGTTGTCATCTCCTTCGCGGTCATGGCGGCCATAGCGCTGCTGCCGCCGGAGACTGAGATGATGAGCCGCCAGGCCTGGACTTATCTGGGCTGCTTCGCCTTTATGCTCGTCGCGATGATCTCCCGCGCTCTGCCTGACTGGGCCGCCGTCATCGCCGCAATGGTGCTGCTGTGCGCGACCAAGGTCGGCACCGTGGCAACCGTCACCAGTCAGTTTGCTACCAGCACGGTGTGGCTGTGCATCGGCGTCTTCATCATGAGTATCGGCGTCAACAACTCCGGCATCATGAAGCGCCTCGCACTCTGGATACTTACCAAGTTCCCCGGCACCTACGCCGGGCAGGTGACCGCTATGATGCTCGCCGGCGTCGTCACCACTCCGATAATCCCCAGTTCCTCTGCCAAGAGCTCCATGATGGCCCCCGTTATCAACCAGGTCTGCGAGGCCGTCGGTATTGAGAAGAACTCCAAGCAGGCTCTCGGCATCTGGTTTGCCAACTTCATGGGCACCAACCAGCTGGGCATGGCCTTCGTTTCCGGTTCCGTCTACGTCGCCCTCATGCTCGGCTTCGTCGGCTACTCCATCACCTGGGGCCGCTGGATTACCCTTGCCTGCGTCTGGTACGTCGTCTGCATAGTTCTCGTCTACATCTTCGCTCGCTTCTTCTGCAAGCCCGCCACTGAAAAGGCCGGCAACGTCGAATTCATCAAGGAGCAGTATAAGGCCCTCGGCAAGCTGACCGTCAAGGAGAAGCAGGGCATCGTCATAGTCGCCGTCGCTCTCATCCTCTGGCTCACGCAGAGCTTCCACGGCATCGACGCCGGTATGGTCGCCCTCTTCGCGGACATCTGCTTCATCGCCTGCGGCCTCATCACCGCGCCCGAGGTCGGCTCCAAGGCCATGTGGACCATCACCCTCTTTGTCGGCGGCGTGCTCTCCATCGCCAACTTCATGCCCACTCTCGGCGTCAGCGACTGGATCGCGGCCATCCTGGGCCCCGTGCTGAGCCCCATCCTCAGCAGCCCCTACGTCTTCGTGCCCTGCCTCGTCATCCTGACCTACGCCCTGCGTTACGTTGTTGTCTCCCAGAGCTGCTCCATGGCCATCATGGTGGCCATCTTCGGACCCCTGCTGCCCACCTACGGCATCGATATGTTCGTGCTCGTCTTCGTGAGCTGGGTCTCCGGCACCTACTGGAACACCTCCTACACCAACCCCGCAACGACCGGCCTTATCTCCATGGCCAACCGCGCCCTGGACTACTCCACCGCCCAGAAGGGCTCCTACGTCTACTGCGTTATCAACCTCATCGCCATGACCTGCTCCGTGCCTCTCTGGCAGGCTCTCGGCATGGTGTGATATGAGCGGGGCCTACAAAAACCTCATAGTCTCGCGTCCGTTTGACGGGGCGGCGGTGATGAGCTTCAACCGCCCCGCCAAGCTCAACTCCTGGTCGCGGGAGGTGCTCGACGAGCTGCTGGATTTTCTCCATTCGCTTCAGGGCGAAAAAAATCTCCGCGCGGTTATACTGCGCGGAGAGGGGGAAAGGGCATTTTCAACAGGCGCGGATTTCCGTGGAATGTTCGCCTCGGAGTCCGACCGTGACAACGTGGAGCTCTCATATCAGGTGCAGGAGGATCTGCGCGAGATAATCCGTCTCGTGCGCGAGGCGGCGCAGGTCTTCATCTGCGAATGCCACGGCTACGCCGTCGGCGGGGGCTTTTTCCTCGCCATGGCAAGCGATATCCGGCTCATAACGGAGGACGTGAAGTTCTCGGCGCCGCTGCTGAAGATGAGTATGTCCTGCGGCGATTGCGGCAGCAGCTGGATGCTGCCGCGGCTCATCGGCTCCGGCGCGGCGCGGGACATTCTGCTCACGGGCAGGTACATGGAGGCCAAAGAGGCCATGCGCCTCGGGTTCGCCAGCGAATGCTTCGCGGAAAAGTCCGAGATGGACGCCGCCGCGCTCGAGCGCGCAAAGCTCCTCGCCTCCTATACGCCTCACGCGATCAGGTACAGTAAGGAACTTCTGAACATCATAGACGGCGTCGCGTCTCTCGACGATGCGATACGAATTGAAAACCGGAGCCAGCAGCTGGTGAAGGCAATAAACCGTCAGCTCAGGGACGGGACATGCTGCTGAGAGAGAAAACGGAGATACCATAAATTATCATAAAGCAAAGGAGAGAACGAAATGTATAATCTCGAGACCAAGAGCCTGCTTCCCTTCACCGAAGAGCACGAGAAGTGGCGCGCCGAGTTTGGCAAGTTCCTCGACGAGGAAATAGTGCCGCACTATCTCGAGTGGGAGAAGGCCTGCGGCGTCCCCCATGAGGTATTCAAAAAGTTCGGCGACCACGGCTATGGCTGCCTCTGGCTGGACAAGAAGTACGGCGGCCAGGAGAAGGACCTGCTCTATACCATCATCTATGGCGAAGAGCTCAGCAAGCGCGGCCTCAACGGAGTCCTCACCCGCCTGAGCAGCGACACTGTAGCGCCCTACATCTACCATCACGGCACCGATGCGCAGAAGGAGTTCTACCTGCCCAAGGTTGCCTCCGGCGACATCTGCATCGCTATCTGCATGACCGAGAAGGAGCATGGCTCCGACCTCGCTCACATTGAGACCAGCGCCGTCCTCGAGGGCGACCACTACGTCATTAACGGCGGAAAGACATACATCTCCAACGGCCTCGTCTCCGACTATGCCATTGTCGCCTGCCGCACCGACCCCAACGCCGAGAAGCCGCACAAGGGCATCAGCCTCATTATCGTCCCCACCAACGCACCCGGCTTCGAGCGCAAGCTCCTCAACAAGATAGGCCTGCGCAGCCAGGACACTGCCGAATACACCTTCACGAACGTTGTTGTCCCGAAGGAGAACCTGCTCGGCGATGAGAACGGCGGCTTCTACATCCTCATGAAGCACCTCGAGAAGGAACGCCTGATGAGCGCCTGGGGCACCCTCGGCATGGCCGAATACGCCTTCCAGCTCGCCATGCAGCGCGCGCAGGAGCGCCTTGTCGCTGGTAAGCCGCTGGGCGATTACCAGCATTGGCAGTACACGCTCGCTCAGTGCGCCGTGGAGCTCGATCAGGCCCGCAGCTACGTCGAACACCTCACCCTGCTCTTCATGAACGGTACCCAGAGTGTCAATACCCAGGTCTCTATCGCCAAGTATGCTACCGCTGAGCTCGCCTACAAGATTTCCGATATCGGCGTGCAGATTTGGGGCGGCGAGGGCATCATCCGCGATAACGCCATAGCCCGCCAGTACGTGGATACCCGCCACTACCGCCTGATGGCAGGCACCAGCGAGGTGCAGCTCGGCATCGTCGCCAAGAGCCTTGGCCTCGGCGCCCGCAGGAAGAAATAAGTAAGCCGCGTCTTCAGGGGCTCCCCGACGGGAGCCCCTTGACGAGAAGGAGGGATACCATGTCACTTCCGCTGGAAGGTATAAAAGTCCTTGACCTGAGCACCATGCTTCCCGGCCCTTACTGCACTATGATTCTGGCCGATTTCGGCGCGGAGGTAATTAAGGTCGAATCCCCCAAGGGCGGCGACCTCTTCCGCGGCAGCAAACCGCTGCTGGGCGACACGGGCGGGGTGTTCTTCCAGGTCAACCGCAATAAAAAGAGCGTTACCCTAAACCTCAAGAGCGACGCAGGACGCGAGATATTCTACAAGCTGGCGGCCGACGCCGACGTAATAATAGAGCAGTACCGCCCCGGCGTAGTAAAGCGCCTCGGCGTCGACTACGAGACGATAAGCAGGATAAACCCCAAGGTTGTCTACTGCTCCCTTTCCGGCTATGGGCAGGACGGGCCGTACAAGACCCTTTCCGGCCACGACCTCAACTACATCAGCTATGCCGGAATACTTGGCCTAACCGCGCGCCAGGGGCAGGCCCCGACAATTCCCGGCGTCCAGATAGCGGACATCGGCGGCGGCGCGCTCTATGCTACAATCGGCATACTGCTGGCTGTCATGGGCGCGCAGAAGAGCGGCGTGGGCCAGTATGTAGACACCTCCATGCTTGACGGCGCCGTCTCCTGGCTGCCCATCCTCGCCAGCGACTATTTTGTCACGGGTGTGGCCCCCAAGGCAGGAAGCGCCATGCTTATCGGACGCAACGCCTGCTACGAGGTCTATGAGACCGCTGACGGCAAGTACATCTCCATCGCCGCCGTGGAGCCCCATCTGTGGACCAACTTCTGCGACCTGATTGGCCGCGAGGAGTTCAAGGCATGGCAGCGCGACACGGAGAGGCAGCCCGAGATGTTCGAATACCTGCGCGCGCTATTCAAGACAAAGACCCGCGACGAGTGGTGCGAGACGCTCAGGGACTGCGACTGCTGCTGGGCGCCTGTGCTGGGCGTGGACGAGGTCTTCGCCGACGAGCAGGTGCTGCACCGGGATATGCTCTTCGAGATGGATGACCCCCGGGGCCAGTATGGAAAGGTCAAGCAGATAGGCTCCGCCGTCAAGCTCTCGCGCACCCCGGCGCGGCGCGAGCTCTTCCCGCCCAGAAAGGGCGAGCACAACGCAGAATATCTCGGCAAGATAGGCTACACCGACGAGGAAATAGCCAAATTTGCTGAAGATGGGATAATCTGAAACTAAGGAGGAAGCAATTTATGAAAATGCTCGAAGGCATCAAGGTCCTCGACTTCACCATCAACGCTGCCGGCCCCATTGTCGGCGCCTACTTCGCCGACTACGGTGCCGAGGTAGTTAAAATAGAGCCCCCCGGGGGCGAAGCCGGCCGCCGTTTTGCCTACTATGTGGGCGGCATGAGCACTTACGCCTGCGGCAAGGACCGCGGCAAGAAGTCCATAGAGATGAACCTCAAGGATCCCGAGGCCATTGCCCTCATCAAGAAGATTCTTCCCGAGTACGACGTCGTCCTGCAGAGCTTCAAGCCGGGCGCGATGGAAAAGCTGGGGCTCGGCTACGAGGACCTCAAGGCGATAAAGCCCGACATCATCTATTGCAGCCTCACCGCCTTCGGCTGCAAGCCCAGCAAGTATGAGTTCAAGCCGGCTTACGACATCTGCGCCGTGGCCATGAGCGGCCTCAACGACCAGACCGGCTTCCCCGATGGCGGACCCACCCGTATGGGCTCAGTTATCGGCGATATGTGCGGCGCCGAGGCCATGTTCTGCTCCGCGCTGCTGGCCATCTGGCATCACATGAGAACCGGCGAGGGCCAGTTCATAGACATGAGCCTGCTGCGCAACATGATACACCTCAATAACGCCACCCTCTCGCTTATGAACAAGAAGGGCCATGTCCAGAACCGCTCCGGCAACCACAACGCCAATATGAGCCCCTACGGCATCTACACCGGCAAGACCGCCTCAATGGTCATCGCCGCCGTGTCCCCGAGCACCTGGAACCCGCTGTGCGACTGCATGGGCCGTGAGGACCTCAAGACCGACCCGCGCACGAAGGATCTGCCCTCCCGCAAGGAGAATCACAAGTTTGTCGAGGACACCATTACCGAATGGCTCATGACCTTCGACGACACCAAGGAGGCCTACAAGCTGCTCGAGGACGCCGGCGTCCCCGTCTGCGAGGTCATGACCGCACAGGAGGTTTGGGAGAACGAGGAGTATCACCGCCTCGGCTGGTGGCACGATTTCCCGATGTATTCTCCCGAGTGGGATAAGGGCGGCATAGCTACCAACCGCCACTGCCCGTTCTTCGCCGACTTCTCTGCCGTCAGCGAGGAGGACCGCCCCTACAACATCGCGCCGCGCGTGGGCGAGAACAACATGGAAATCCTGACCCAGTGGGGCGTCAGCGAGGAGAAGGCCCGCGAGATGCTCACCAGGTGGGGCTCCAAGGTCTGATCCGGCGGTAAAGCAAGTTTAAAAGGAGGAAAACAACATGGCTAAAATGCTTGAGGGCATCAAGGTTCTCGATTTCACTATGAACGCCGCCGGCCCGATAATCGGCGCTTACTTTGCCGACTACGGCGCGGACGTCGTCAAGATAGAGCCCCCCGGGGGCGAAGCTGGACGCAGCTTCGCGTACTACATCAACGGTATGAGCACCTTCTCCTGCGGCAAGGATCGCGGCAAGCGCGCCGTCGAGATAGACCTCAAGGACCCTGAGGGCATCGCCCTTATAAAGAGCGTCCTGCCCGAGTACGACGTAATACTCGAGAGCTACCGTCCCGGCGTCATGGAGAAGTTCGGGCTTGGCTATGAGGACTGCAAGGCCGTAAATCCCAAGATAATCTATACCAGCCTCACAGCTTTCGGCTGCAAGCCCAGCAAGTATATGAACAAGCCGGCCTATGATATCTGCGCCGTGGCTATGAGCGGCCTCAACGAGCAGACCGGCGAGAAGGACGGGCCTCCGACCCGCATCGGCTCCGTAATCGGCGACACCACCGGCGCCGAGGCCGCTTTTGCCGCCACCATGCTGGCTCTTATAGGCCGCGAGAAGACCGGCGAAGGCCAGTTCATCGACGTCAGCCTGCTGCGCAACCTTATCCACCTCAACGCCACGCTCCAGAACCTCAACGGTGCGGGCCATGTCCAGGGCCGCAGCGGCAACCACAACGCTAACATGAGCCCCTACGGTATCTACACGGGCAAGACCATGAGCATGGTCATCGCCGCCGTGTCGCCCAGCACATGGAATCCGCTGTGCGACTGCATGGGCCGCGAGGATCTCAAGACCGACGAGCGCACGAAGGATCTGCCCAGCCGCAAGGCGAACCACACCTTCGTCGAGGAGACCGTCACCGATTGGCTCATGACCTTTGAGGATACTCGCGAGGCCTACGACATGATGGAGAAGGCCGGCGTGCCCACCTGCCCCGTCATGACCGCCGCCGAGGTTTGGACCGACGAGGAGTACAACCGCATGGGTTGGTGGAACAACTTCCCCATGTATCCCGAATGGGATGGCACCGACGCCGTCAGCAACAAGCAGTGCGCTTACTTCGCCGATTTCTCCGCCGTAAGTGAGGAGGATCGCCCGGCGCGCAAGGCACCGCACATCGGCGAGAACAGCGCCGAG
>DVKN01000253.1 GCA_018716005.1 Candidatus Scatomorpha stercoravium | reverse complement strand
TTATTCCGGGCAGTTATTCACACTTTGTTTACTGAAGTTTGCCGCGTCGTGTGCTACAATAGCTGTCATGAGAAAGATAAACAGGAAAAAGGTAATAGCCGAGGACTACCGGCGGCAGGTGGACGTGTTCGAGGCCGACCCGGCGCAGGGGCTTTCGACGCGCCAGGCGGAGGAGAGGCGCGCCGCGGGCTGGGACAATAAGCCCATAGACCCGCCGGGGAAGACCGTGGGGCAGATTGTGCGCTCCAACGTCTTCACGTACTTCAATATGCTCTTTTTCCTGCTCGCCGTCTGCGTCATAGTCGTGGGCCGCTGGCAGGAGGCCATGTTCCTCGGCGTCGTCCTCGCCAACATCGTCATCGGCATCGTCCAGGAGCTGCGCAGCAAGGCAACGCTCGACAAGCTCACGCTGCTGACCTCGCCGCGGGGCACGGTGGTGCGCGACGGGCGCGAGCGGACGGTCATGACCGCGGAGCTCGTGCGGGACGACATCGTCGTCTTCTCCGCGGGCAGCCAGATTTACGCGGACGCCGTCGTGGTCGCGGGCGAGTGCGCCGTGAACGAGTCGCTCATAACCGGCGAGGCCGACGAGATAAAAAAGACGCCCGGGGCGGAGCTGCTCTCGGGCTCCTTCGTCGTGTCCGGACTTTGCCGCGCGCGGCTCACCAAGGTCGGCGCGGACAGCTACGCGAACCGCCTGACCCTCGAGGCCAAGGCCGGGGACGGCCCCAAGCAGGGCGAGATGATGCGCTCGCTCACCCGCCTCGTGCAGATAATCGGCATAATCATAATCCCTCTCGGCGTGCTCATGGGCATAAAGGAGATAGCCTGGCTGGGCCGGAGCGTGCCGGACGGCGTCGTCGCCACGGTCGCGAGCCTCGTCGGCATGATACCCGAGGGCCTCTACCTGCTCACCAGCCTGGCCCTCGTCGCGGGCGTCGTGCGCCTCGCGCAGAAGAAGACGCTCGTCCACGACATGGGCTGCATAGAGACGCTCGCGCGCGTGGACGTCCTCTGCGTGGACAAGACCGGCACCGTGACGGAGAACAAGATGACCGTCGAGGACGTCGTCGAGCTCTGTCCGGACAGGTACATCGAGAGCGACATACGCATGATAATGGCCGACTACGTCGCCGCCATGAGCGCGGACAACGACACCATGGCCGCCCTGCGCCGCTATTTCACCGGCGAGGTGCGGCAGCAGGCCGAGAAGGCCCTGCCCTTCACGAGCGCCAAGAAGTACGGCGGCGTCAGCTTCCACGCCGACGAGACCTATCTCCTCGGCGCGCCGGACGTGCTGCTCGGGGAGCGCTACGGGGAGTATTCCGACAAGATAGACGCCTACTCGGCCAAGGGCTGCCGCGTGCTCCTGCTCTCGCTCTACGACGGCTCGCTGGACGATGAGCGCCCCACGGCGGAGCTGATGCCCCTCGCGCTCATACTGCTCGCGAACAAGATACGCCCCGAGGCGCCCGAGACCTTCAAATACTTCGCCGAGCAGGGCGTGACGGTAAAGGTCATCTCCGGCGACAACGCCATGGCCGTCAGCGAGGTCGCGAAGCGCGCCGGCATCGCGGGCGCGGAGAAATACGTCGACGCGCGCACGCTCAAATCCGACGAGGACATAGCCGAGGCGATAGAGAGCTACAACGTCTTCGGCCGCGTCACGCCCGACCAGAAGCGCAAATTCGTCCGCGCGCTGAAATCCCACGGCCACACGGTCGCGATGACCGGCGACGGCGTCAACGACGTGCTCGCCCTCAAGGAGGCGGACTGCTCCGTCGCAATGGCCTCGGGCTCCGACGCCGCGAGCCAGGTGAGCCACATAGTGCTGCTGGAGAATAACTTCGCCACCATGCCCAGCGTCGTCGCGGAGGGCCGGCGAGTCATAAACAACATCGAGCGCTCCGCCGCGCTCTATCTCACGAAGAACATCTTCAGCTTCATCTTCGCGCTCGTGTCGCTCGCCTTCACGCTGCCCTTCCCCATAACCAGCGCGCAGATGAGCCTCATCTCCACCGTCACCATAGGCATACCGAGCTTCGTGCTCGCGATGGAGCCGAACACCGCGCGGATAAAGGGCCGCTTCCTCCCGAACGTCATTTACCACGCCTTCCCCGGCGGGATTACGGACTTCCTGCTCATCCTCGGCGTCGTGCTCTTCTGCACCGTCTTCGAGATAGGGGAGAGCATGATGGGCACGGTCTGCACCTTCGTCATGAGCATAGTCGGCCTGCTCGTCGTGCACAGGATGTGCATACCCTACAACCTGCTGCACAAGGCGCTCATGGCGGTGCTGATAATCGCCTTTGCCGTCTGCGTCATCTTCGTGCCGGGGCTCTTCTCGCTCACGAACGTGGATTTCGGCGGGACGCTGGTGCTCATAGTCTTCGTCCTGCTCGCCTGGCCGGCGCTGAAGGCCATTACCGTGGCCGAGGAGCGCGTAGTCTCGAGCGTGAAGGGCATAAAGAAGCCCGGAGCGCACTCCGGGCAGGTTAAGCTTCCTAAGAGGCCTAGAAGACCCCGCTGATGTCTATGGGCCCCGCGGGCACCTTCGCCCAGTCGAAGCTCCCGGCCAGGTCGCGCGCCGCGACGGGCTCTACGCGGTCGATGAGCCCGCAGAGATAGGCGAGGCGGCCCGTGAGCTCCTCGGGCGTATAGCGCCGGCGCAGCTCGGCCATATTGAGGTCGCCGTCGCGCTTCGAGAGCTTGCGCCCGTCCGGCGCGGTCAGGAGCGGCGCGTGGGCGTATTCCGGCGCACGGCCGCCGAGGGTCCTTATGAGCCAGCTCTGGCGCGGCGCGCTCTCCAGGAGGTCCGCCGCGCGCACGACCCGCGTGACGCCCATGAGCATATCGTCCACGCTCACGGCCAGCTGATAGGCCCAGACTCCGTCCGAGCGGCGCACGATGAAATCCCCGCCGTCCTTCGCGAGGTTCTGAGCGTATTCGCCGAGATGGCCGTCTATAATGGTCACGTCCTCGTCCGGCACGGCGCATTTATAGGCCGGCGGGCGCTTCCCGCACTCGCGGCGCGCGAGCTCGAGCCCCTCAAGGCCCCGGCAGGCGCAGCTGCCCGGGTGCTCCTCGCCCGGATGGGGCGCGGAGGCGGCGAGGCGCTCCGCCCTGGAGCACCAGCAGCGGTATATGAGCCCCTTTTCCTCGAGCACGGAGAAGGCCGCGCCGTACAGCCCGCCGCGCGAGCCCTGGGCAAAGCGCTTGTCCTCCGGCCAGCCGGCGTCCCAGTCCAGGCCCAGCCAGCGGAGGTCGTCCGCCATGAGCTGCGCGCAGTCCATATAGCTCCGGTCGGGGTCCAGGTCCTCGAGGCGGAAGATGAGCTCCCCGCCCAGATGCCGGACGTCCAGCCAGGCCAGGAGGCTCGAGCAGATATTCCCCAGATGCAGCCGCCCGCTCGGGCTGGGCGCGAAGCGGCCTCGTACAGTCCTTTTCATAGCATCACCGTTGAACCTCAGTTGATAATACTATTCTACCATACCGAGGCATAAAACCTCAAGGAGTGAGCGATATAATTCGCAGAGCGATCCACATTGCAGCGGACTTTGTCCGCAGCCACAAATACTGCTGGCTGGCGCTGTACTTCCCGGTATACGTACTCGCCTTCTTCATCATCGAGAGCCACACGCCCACGGAGGGCTACTGGGTCACGGACAGCGCCATAGACGCGTACATACCATTTGTGCCCGGCTTCGCGGTCTTCTACATCATCTGGTACCCGCTCTTCGCCGCCGTCGGCATACCCACGCTCATTAAGGACGGCGCGGCCTTCAAGCGCTGGATGTACTACCTCATGATAACCCTCACCGGCACGCTGATTTTCGACGTGCTCGTCCCGAACGGCCAGAACCTGCGCCCGGAGGACGTGAGGATAGACGGCCTCGGCACCTGGATAATGAGCATAATCTGGGCGGCGGACACGCCGACGAACGTCTTCCCCAGTATGCACGTCCTCGGCTGCCTCGGCGACATCGCCTGCTGCTTCGACTCGAAGATATTCAAGCCCTGGATGCGCGCCGTAATAACCGTGCTCAGCGTCCTGTGCATGGCGAGCACCGTCCTCGTGAAGCAGCACGCCTTCATAGACACAATAGCCGCCGCCGTCTTCTCCGCCGCCGTCCTCCTGATAATCTACCGGGCTGTGCCCGGTGACAGAGCG
>DVKN01000252.1 GCA_018716005.1 Candidatus Scatomorpha stercoravium | reverse complement strand
GACGCCCGGGGCTATGCCGGCGTGCGGGGGCGCGCCGTAGCAGAAGGCGTTGTACATGGCGGGGAATTTGGCCTTGACGTCCTCCTCGCCGAGGTTGACCATCTCAAAGGCCTTTATCATAATCTCCGGGTCGTGGTTGCGCACCGCGCCGGAGCTGAGCTCCACGCCGTTGCAGACGAGGTCGTACTGGTCGGCGGTTATCGTGAGCGGGTCTATCTCCCCGCGCTCGGCGGCGAGCAGGGTCTTGAGCCCGCCCTTGGGCATGGAGAAGGGGTTGTGGCAGAACTCCATCTCGCCCGACTCCTCGCCTATCTCGTACATGGGGAAGTCCACTATCCAGCAGAAGGCGTACTGCTCCGCGTCCATGTGCTCGGGGCAGAGCGCGCCGAGCAGCTTTATGAGCGCGCCGGCGGTCTTCTGCGCGGCGGAGCGCTTGCCCGCGGTGAAGGCCACGAGCGTGTCGGGCGCGAGGCCCAGCGCGGAGACGAACTCGTCCTTCATGGGCGCGAGGAACTTCGCGATGCCGCCGGTGAGCTCGCCATTGTCGTCGACGCGCACCCAGTAGGCCTTGTTGCCGCTGGTTATCTCCGCGTCGGCGCAGAGCTTGTCTATCTGCTTGCGCGTGCCCTTGAAGCCGCTCACGGGCACGGCCTTGACCACCGCGCCCTCGAAGGGGCCGAAGCCGCAGCCGCCCACGAGCTCCGTGACGTCCGTGGCCGTGAGGTCGATGCGCAGGTCGGGCTTGTCGGTGCCGTATTTCTCGAGCGCCTCGACGTAGGGGATGCGCGCGAAGGGCGCGCCGCTCGCGCGGCTATACTTGCCGAACTCCGCGAAAATGGGCGGCAGCACGTCCTCGAGCACCTCGAAGACGTCCTCCTGGCTCGCGAAGGCCATCTCCATGTCGAGCTGGTAGAACTCGCCGGGGGAGCGGTCGGCGCGCGCGTCCTCGTCGCGGAAGCAGGGGGCTATCTGGAAGTAGCGGTCGAAGCCGCTGGCCATCAGCAGCTGCTTGAACTGCTGCGGGGCCTGCGGGAGGGCGTAGAATTTGCCCGGGTGGTTGCGGGCGGGGACAAGGTAGTCGCGCGCGCCCTCGGGGCTGGATACGGTGAGTATCGGCGTCGTAATCTCCATGAAGCCGTGCTCGGTCATGCTCTTGCGCAGCGCGGCGACGACGTTGGAGCGCAGGATGATGTTGCGCTTCACCTCGGGGTTCCGGAGGTCGAGGTAGCGGTACTTGAGGCGGGCGCTCTCGTCGGCCTCGCGGGAGCGGTTAATCTGGAAGGGCAGCTCGTTGTAGAGGCACTTGCCGAGCACCTCGACGCGCTCCGGCACGACCTCGATGTCGCCGGTGGGCATGTTCGGGTTGCGGCTCGCGCGCTCGCGGACCGTGCCCTCGACGCTTATCGTGCTCTCGCGGGTGATGGCCTTGAAGGTCTTCACCATCTCCTCGGTCTCGGCGACGACCTGGGTCGTGCCGTAGAAGTCGCGCACGACGACGAAGGCGAGGGCGGCGGAGACCTCGCGCACGTTCTCCATCCAGCCGCAAATCTTTACGCTTTTACCGGCGTCGGCGGCGCGGAGCTCGCCGCAGGTGTGAGTTCTGGACTGCATCTCGATTATCCCCTTTGTCAGTTAACTTTTATCAGCTTTTCGGCCTCGCGCGCCTTTACGGCGGCGGCGACGGCGAGCGCGGCGTCCTCCGGCGTGCAGCGCGTCTGGCCGCCGGCGGCCATGTCCTTGAGGGACACCTCGCCGCTCGCGAGCTCGTCCTCGCCGATTATGACGGCGAAGGGTATCCCCAGCTTGCTCGCGTAGGAGAGCTTCTGCTTGAATTTACGGTCCTCGGTGTAGAGCTGGGTGCGGACGCCGGCGCCGCGCAGCACGGTGGCGACGTGGGCGGCGAAGGCCGTGTCCGCCGTCATGGGCAGCACTATGGCGTCGCAGGGCGCGGTGACGACGGCGGGGTTCACGAGCCCCTGCTCGCTGAGCACGTAGAAGAGGCGCGTCACGCCTATCGAGAGGCCGACGCCGGGCAGCTTCTTGTCCGTATAGTATTCGGCGAGGTTGTCGTATCTGCCGCCGGAGCAGACGGAGCCAATCTCCGGGTGCGAATTCACCCGCGTCTCGTACACCGTGCCGGTGTAGTAGTCGAGGCCGCGCGCTATCGTGAGGTCGACGGCGAAGTGCTCCTTCGCGACGCCGAGGCTGGGCAGCGCCTCGATTACGGCGCGCAGCTCGCGCGCGCCCTCGGCGAGGAGCCCGTTCTCGCCCGCGCGCTCGTCGAGGAAGGCGAGCTTGCGCTCGTCGGAGCCCTCGAGCGTCACGAACTCGAGCACGCCCTCGGCCTGCCCGGCCGTGAGGCCCTCGTCCCGGAGGAGCTCGAGGACCTTCTCGGGGCCTATCTTCTCGAGCTTATCCACCGTGCGCAGGGTCTCGGTGGTCTTATCGCGTATGCCGAGCAGCTCGAAGTAGCCGCCGAGCACCTTGCGGTTGTTTATACGTATGGTGAAGTCCTCGAGGCCGAGCTCGCTGAAGGCGCGCGCAATCACCGCGGGGGCCTCGGCGTCGTTCATGATGTCGAGCTTCCCGTCGCCAATGACGTCGATATCCGCCTGATAGAACTCGCGGAAGCGCCCGCGCTGGGCCCGCTCGCCGCGCCAGACCTTGCCTATCTGGTAGCGGCGGAAGGGGAAGGCGAGGCTCGCGTAGTTCGCCGCGACGTATTTCGCGAGCGGCACGGTGAGGTCGAAGCGCAGCGCGAGGTCGCTGTCGCCCTTCATGAAGCGGTAAATCTGCTTCTCGGTCTCGCCGCCGCCCTTCGCGAGGAGCACCTCGGCGGACTCTATCGCGGGCGTGTCCAGCGGGGTGAAGCCGTAGAGCGAGTAGACGCGGCGCAGCACCTCGAAGAGCTTCTCCATCTGCTGCTGCGGGGCGGGCAGCAGCTCCATGAAGCCGGAGAGGGTGCGCGCTTTAACTTTTTCCATTGGTAATCCTCCGTATCGCGCAGTAAGGCGGCGGATTGCCCGCCGCCCGTGCGCCACATTATGGTTATATCTTCTTGGGGTTTACGATGTCGCGCCAGTCGAGGTCGCCGCGCCTCAGGCCCTGGATGAGCACCTCCGCGGTGGCGACGTTGGTGGCCATGGGAATCATGTACTGGTCGCAGAGGCGGGCGAGCTTATTTACGCTCTCGTGCCCGGTGGGGTGGGCCGGGTCGCAGAAATAGAGAACGAGGTCGATCTCGTTATAGGCGATGCGCGCGCCGATCTGCTGGGCGCCCTGCTTGTCGTGGAGGTAGAGCGTTATGGGCAGCCCCGTGGCCTCGGCCACGAGCTTGCCGGTGGTGTTGGTCGCGCAGAGGTTGTGATCGGAGAGAATGCCGCAGTAGGCAATGCAGAACTGGACCATAAGTTCCTTCTTGCCGTCGTCGGCCAGGAGAGCTATGTTCATCTGTTACTCCTTTCCGGAGCGGCCGCGCGGAGGCCTGTCCGCCGCGTCTGGACGCCCGATAGTTAATTATATCGCCGACGGGCGAAAACTGCAACAAGAAATCTCGATTTTCAGCCCCAAAAAGGCAAAAAAATTCCCGCCGCGCGCCCTCTCGCACCCGGCGGGTCATTTGAACTGCCCGATGAGCTCGTCCACCAGCCTCTTCTGCTCCGGCCTGAGCGCCGCCCAGCGGTTAAAAAACCCATACTGCTCGTCCGTCAGCTCCACAAAATTCCCATCCGCAAAAAACTGCGC
>DVKN01000251.1 GCA_018716005.1 Candidatus Scatomorpha stercoravium | reverse complement strand
TCGGATATCTTCAGCGCGGTGCGGTCAATTGTGTCCACTCTGTTGTGCAGATAATAGACCTGGCCGCCGCGGTCGAGCTCGCGGCGCATCGCGTCGCACAGCACGCCCCAGTCGTGCTCCATGACGAAGGTCTGCACGGGAAGGCGCTCCATGGGCGGCTCCTCGATAGTCGACATGTCGCGTATGCCGGAAAGGGCCATGTTGAGCGTGCGCGGTATGGGCGTCGCCGAGAGCGTCAGCACGTCCACCTGACGGCTGAGCTCCTTTATATGTTCCTTGTGCGTCACGCCGAAGCGCTGCTCCTCGTCCACGACGAGGAGGCCGAGGTCCTTGAATTTCACGTCCTTCTGCAGCAGGCGGTGCGTGCCTATGACGAGGTCGCAGCTGCCTTCGGCCAGCTCGGCTATCGACTTTTTCATCTGCACGTTGGTGCGGAAACGGCTCAAAACCGCGATATTTATGGGATATCCCGCGAATCTTTCTACCGCTGTCTGGTAATGCTGCTGCGCGAGCACGGTGGTGGGCACGAGGATCGCGGCCTGCTTCCCGTCGAGGATGCACTTCATGACGGCGCGCAGGGCGACCTCGGTCTTGCCGTAGCCGACGTCGCCGCAGAGCAGGCGGTCCATGGGCACGGGCTTCTCCATGTCGGACTTTATCTCCTCGACGCAGCGCAGCTGGTCGCCCGTCTCCTCGTAGGGGAAGCGCTCCTCGAATTCCCTCTGCCAGGGCGAGTCCGGCGCGAAGGCGTGGCCCTTCTGGTGCGTGCGCTCGGAGTAGAGCTTTATGAGCTCGCCGGCGAGCTCCTTGGCGGCGGCTTTAGCACGTGACTTTGTGCGCTGCCACTCCGTGCCGCCCATCTTCGAGAGCTTGACGGGCCGGTCCTCGCCCGCGCCTATGTACTTGCTGACGAGGTCGAGCTGCGTCGCGGGGACGTAGAGCGTGTCGCTCCCGGCGAAGGAAATCTTCATGTAGTCGCGCTCGGCGCCGTCGACCTTCATGCGCACGACGCCGGCGAAGCGGCCTATGCCGTGGTGCTCGTGGACGACGAGGTCGCCGACGGCGAGGTCGGCGCAGGAGCCTATGCGCTCGGCGGCGGATTTCTTCCGGGCGGCCTGCCGGCGCTTTTTGTAGCCGCTCGCGGCTATCTGCGTGTCGGTGAGCACGGCGAGGCGGATGGAGGGGTATTCGAGCCCGGCCGAGAGCCCGCCGGAGGTTATGACGCAGCCGCCCGCGGGCGGGATTTCCGAGAGCCGCTCCGTGACGGAGCACTGCACGCCGCGCTCGCCGAGGTATTCGCTCAAAAGCCGCGCGCGGCGCATATCGCCCGCGAGCACGACGACGGAATAGCCCGCGCGGCGGTAGGACGCCAGGTCCTCCGCGGCCTGGGAGGCGCTGCCGGCGTAGCTGGGCAGCTGCTTCGCGCGGACGGTGACGATGCTCTTCGGGCTCACGGCGTAGCGCCCGGCGGTGAAGGAGTCCGCCATATACAGCGCCATGGCCCTCAGGCGGCGCATGGCGGCGTCGAAGGGCGTGAAGTAGTCCTCTGGTACCGCCGAGAGCTTACCGGCGCTCACAAGGCCCGTGACGAGCTCTGTGACGCGCTTTATGTAGTTCCTCGCCGCCTCGGCGAAGCGGCCGGGCTGGTCGAGGATGACGAGGGCGTCGCGCGGGATGTAGTCGAGGGCGGTGTATGTGCCGCCGTATATGAGCGCGGCGTAGCGGTCGGCGGCGGGGAGCTCCGCGCCGCTCGCGAGGCGCTCGGCGTCCTCGCGCAGTATGCCGGAGAGTATGGCCCCCGTCTCGCCGGCGCGGCGCTTCGACACATTGTCCGCGAGGGCCTCGAGAGAGGCCGCCACGGCCTTCGCGCCGCCCTTCGCGAGAGTGGGCAGCACCTCGGCGGCGGGGACTATGCGGCAGCGCCCTGCGCTCTCAGTGCGCCGCTGGCTGACGGTGTCGAAGAAGCCCATGGAGTCTATCTCGTCGCCCCAGAACTCGACCCGCACGGGCTGGGGATAGGCCGGGGAGAAGAAGTCGACGATGCCGCCCCGGCGCGAGAACTGGCCGGGGCCCTCGACCTGGGCGGAGCTCGAGTAGCCGCAGCGCAGCAGGGCGTCGACGAGGTCCTCGGGCGCGCAGGGCTCCTTTACGTCCAGGGTGAATACCGCCCGGCGGAACACCTCCGGCGGCATGGCGCGCTGAAAGAGCCCCTCGGCCGTTATAATGACGGCCGGGGCGCGCGCGGAGAGCGCGTCGAGCGCGGTGAGCCTCCGCTGCTCCCCGGAGCGGCTCACGGCGTCGGCGCTGTATAATACGTAGTCGCGGCCCGGGAGTATCTCGCAGTCCTCGCCCGTCAGCGCGGTGAAGTCCCCCGCGAGGGCGGAGGCCGCCGCGTCGTCGGGGCAGAGTATCACCGCGGGCCTTTGGTATTTCGAGCGCAGCGCCGCCGCCAGATGGGCGCGGTGCACGGCCGAGAGGCCCGAGACAAGCGCAGGAAGCCGCCCGCTCTCCGCAGGCTGGGGGAGGGCGGCGGCGTCTGGGTCGCTCAGAATGGTCAGAGCCAGGGTTTTTTCTTTATCCATAGCGCTATGATTATACCAGCATCCGCGCGCGAAATCAATCGCAGGCCGCTCTCGGCACAAACAGACAATTTATCCGCGTCTGCCTACTATAATTATAATATAAGTTATAGTGGACAAGGCCGCTCAAATAGGGTATAATATATAGGCAGCTTCGTCCTCAGCGCTGAGGGCGTTTTTCTTTGAGGGGAGGACAGCCGATGGATTCTTTGGAAGATATTTGGCAGCAGATTCTTGCCGTAGTCGCCAAGGACATCACGCCGACGGCGTACAACACCTGGTTTTCCGACTGTACCGCCGTGGATATAACAGACCGCAAGCTCGTCATACACACCACATCCGACTTTAAGCGCGGCATCATCTCCGGCCGCTTCAGCGAAATAATACGCGGGGTGCTCTACGACCTCTTCTCCTGCGAGTTCGACCTCGATATACTGGCCGGGGACGAGCTCCTGGAATACGAGAAGTCCGCGAACAAGAAGCCCTCGCCCTATCCCGAGATGGAGGGCTACACCTTCGACAACTTTGTCGTCGGCCCCTCGAACAAGTTCGCCCACGCGGCCTCCATCGCCGTCGCGAACAGCCCCGGGAAGGTCTATAACCCGCTCTTCATATACGGCAACTCCGGCCTCGGCAAGACGCACCTGCTGCTGGCCATAGGCGAGAAGATACTCCGCGACCATCCGGACTTCAGGATAGCCTACCTGAAGGGCGACGACTTCACGAACGAGCTCGTGCACTCCATCCAGACCGGCACCAGCGAGGAGTTCCGCAACAAGTACCGGAACATGGACCTGCTGCTCATGGACGACATACAGTTCATCGCCGGCAAGCGCAGCACGCAGGAGGAGACCTTCCACACCTTCAACAGCATCTACGAGGCCGGGCACCAGATAGTCATGACCGCCGACCGGCCGCCGATGGACATGGCCCAGCTCGACGACCGCCTGCGCACGCGCATAGAGGGCGGCCTCATGGCCGACGTGCAGCCGCCGGACATAGAGACGCGCACGGCCATCATCCTCAACAAGTCCGCGGCCCTCGGCCTCTCCCTGCCCACGGAGGTGGTGGAGTACATAGCCGAGAACATCACTAGCAACGTGCGCCAGATAGAGGGCGTCGTGAAGCGCCTCACGGCCTATAAGGAGATAATGAACGACTCCATCAACATCTCCAGCGTCAAGCGGGCCATAAAGGACGTTATCCGCGTGGGCAGCTATATCCCCACGCCCGAGGTGATAATCGAGGAGACGGCGCGCTACTATTCGCTCCAGCCGCAGGACCTCAAGGGCCAGCGCCGCAGCAAGAACACGGCCATGGCGAGGCAGGTCTCCATGTACCTCATGCGCAACCTCACGAACCTCTCGCTCGTGGACATAGGCGGCCAGTACGAGGGCCGCAACCACTCCACCGTGCTCAGCTCCATACGCAAGATAGAGGACATGATAAAGACCGATCCCGAGGTCTCCGCCACCGTGAGGGACATCTCCGCGAACATCAACTCCCGCTCCTGAGTTTTCAACTTACGAATGTTGATTCAACAGGCGAAGAGTGTTGAAAGCTGTTGAAAATTTTTCTGCCTCTTTTTGCCTGTGCGCTTCGGTTGAAAAACCGACAGAGTTTTCAACACGGGTTTTCCCCGTATTTAAAGGGCCGGAGGCGGTTTTCCACATTCGCGGCCGTATACTGCTTCTATTACTGAAAAATAATCCTTTCTTCCTTCACTGACGGAAGACGACCTGCAAGGAGGACAGCAAATGAAATTCACCTGTGAAAAGCACCTGCTCCAGGCCGCTGTCAACGCGGCCTCCCGCGCGGCCAGCGCGCGCAGCTCCATCCCGGCCCTCGAGGGCCTGCTCGTCCAGGCGGGGGCCAACGTGCGCGTCACCGGCTACGACCTGCGCAAGGGCATATACCAGAGCTTCGAGGCCGACGTCTCCGAGCCCGGCAGCGCCGTTATAATGACCGCAAAGCTCCTCGGCGAGATGATGCGCGTGCTCCCCGACGGCATGGTTACGGTCGAGGTCGCCGAGGGCGGCAAGACCACCGTAAAGTGCGGCATGAGCGAGTACTCCTTCATGAGCCTCCCCGAGAGCAACTACACCGAGCTCCCCGACGCGGACTACGCCGACGCCGTCTCCCTCAAGCAGTCCGAGCTCGCGGAGATTATAGACGAGACCATCTTCGCCGTCTCCACGAACGAGAGCCGCCCCGTCTACATGGGCAGCCTCTTCGAGCTCGAGGGCGATAAGCTCACCGTCGTCTCCGTCGACGGTTACCGCCTCGCGCTGCGCCGCGCCGACGTCGCGGGAAAGACGCAGTCCGCGCGCTTCATCGTCCCGGGCACCGTCCTCCAGGACGTATCCAGGCTCTGCTCCAAGGGCGACGAGGAGGTCATGATTAACCTCGGCGAGAGGCACGTGAGCTTCTCCCTCGGGGACACCGTCGTATTCTCCAGGCTCCTGGAGGGCGACTTCCTCAACTACCGCAAGACCATACCCGAGAACTTCCGGCACAAGCTCGGCGTGCAGCGCGGCGAGATGCTCTCCGCGACCGACCGCGTCAGCCTCGTCGTGGACGAGACGGTGAAGAGCCCGATACGCCTGACCTTCGGCGACGGGAGCATAGACTTCCGCTGCAACACCGCCCTCGGCGCGGCGACGGACGTCTGCACCTGCACCGGCTCCGGCGGGGACACGGAGATAGGCTTCAACGGCCGCTACCTCCGCGACGCCCTGCGCGCCGCGCCCGCGGACGAGCTCACCGTCTGCATCAACACCGGCAGCGCGCCCTGCGTCATCCTGCCGGCCGACGGCAGCGACGGCTTCATATACATGGTCCTGCCCGTGAGGCTCGCGAAGTGATGGATAAGATAGAAATTCACAGCGAGTTCATCAAGCTCGACGCCTTCCTGAAGCTCTCCGGCCTCGCGGAGACCGGCGGCGAGGCGAAGCTGATGGTCGCGGACGGCGAGGTGCTGGTGAACGGCGAGGTCTGCACCCAGCGCGGGAAAAAGCTCCGCCCCGGCGACACGGTCAGCTTCGGCGGCGAGACGCTCGAGGTGGCCGGGGAATGATAGTGCGGCGCATCGCCCTGAACGGCTGGCGCAACTACGACTTCGAGACCATAGACTTCTCCCCCGGCATAAACGTGATACGCGGCCGGAACGCCCAGGGCAAGACCAACCTGCTCGAGGCCGTATATATGCTGGCCGCGGGCAGGAGCTTCAGGAGCCGCTTTGACCGCGAGATAGTCGGCTTCGGGTACTCCTCCGCCGAAATTCTCGCCGACGTGGAGGCCCACGGCCGCGAGCAGACGGTGAAAATCGTCCTCTCGCCCGGCCGGCGTAAGCAGATAACGGTGAACTCCGTAAAGAAGACCGCCTCGGAGCTCGCCGGGACTATTACGGCCGTGCTCTTCTGCCCGGAGGACCTCTCCCTCGTGAGGGACGGGGCCGTCGTCCGCCGGCGGCTCATGGACAACGCCATAGGCCAGCTCCGCCCCGGCTACGCCGCCGTGCTGACGGAGTATAACCGCATACTCGAGCAGAAGAGCGCGATATTGCGGGACTACCATGAGAAGCCCTCGCTGCTCTACACCCTCGACGACTTCTCCGAGAGGCTCTGCCGGCTCTCCGCAAAGCTCATACGCTACCGCGCCTCCTTCGTCGAGAGGCTCGGCAAGAGCGCCGCGCCCATACACCGGGAGTTCTCCGGCGGGTCGGATTCGCTCGCGCTCTTCTATAAGACCGTCTCCACGGTGGAGAATCCCTTCGCCTCGGAGAAGGAGATATATTACGCCGTCTGCGAGCACCAGGAGCGGCACAGGAAGGCCGAGCTCGAGAGCGGCCAGTGCCTCACCGGCGCGCACCGCGACGACATGGAGATAGAGATAAACGGCCGCAGCGCGCGCACCTTCGCCTCCCAGGGCCAGAAGCGCACGGCGGCGCTCTCAATAAAGCTCGGCGAGCGCGAGATACACCTGCAGGAGACGGACGAATACCCCGTGCTCCTGCTCGACGACGTATTGAGCGAGCTCGACGGGAAGCGGCAGGAGTTCGTATTGAACCGCATAGGCGGCGGGCAGACGCTCATAACCTGCTGCGAGGACGACGGCATCACCGAGCGCACCGGCGGGCGCGTCATAACGATAGACGGCGGAAAGGCGGCGCTCTGATGTACCTCAATATAGGCGGCGGCTTCGTAGTCCGCAGGGCGGACGTGGTCGCCGTATTCGATATGGATAACGCCACCTGGTCGCGCATAACGCGCGGCGCCCTCGCCCTCGCCGAAAAGCGCGGCGAGGTGATAAACGCCGCGGAGGACATCCCACGCAGCTTTATCCTCTGCGAGGAGCGGGGCGTAAGAAGGGCCTATCTATCCCAGCTCTCCAGCGCGGCCATAGCGCGCAGGAGCATGGAATCCAGGTAAAGGAAGTAAACGAATGTCTGACATCAACGAGAAAATAACCCAGGAGTACGACGCCAGTAAGATACAGGTGCTCGAGGGTCTCGAGGCCGTGCGCATGCGCCCCGGTATGTATATCGGCTCCACGAGCGCGAGCGGCCTGCACCACCTGGTGTATGAGATAGTGGACAACGCCATAGACGAGGCGCTGGCCGGCTATTGCAGCCACATAGAGGTCACGATAGAGCCGGGCGACGTCATATGCGTCTCGGATAACGGCCGCGGCATACCCGTGGACATCCAGGAGCAGACGGGCAAGCCGGCCCTCGAGGTCGTCTACACCGTGCTGCACGCGGGCGGCAAGTTCGGCGGCGGCGGATACAAGGTCTCCGGCGGCCTGCACGGCGTCGGCGCGAGCGTCGTCAACGCGCTCAGCGACTGGCTGGAGGTCTCCGTCCACAAGAACGGGAAGATATACCAGATGAAGTTCTCCCGCGGCGACATTACGCAGCACATGGAGATTGTCGGCGAGACGGATCACACGGGCACCGTCGTGCGCTTCCACCCCGACCCGGAGATGTTCGAGGAGACGGAGTTCGACTACGACACCCTCCACACCCGCATGCGCGAGCAGGCCTTCCTGAACGCGGGGCTGCGCATCTCCACGGAGGACAGGCGCGAGGGGCGCGAGCAGAAGGACACGATGCACTACGCGGGCGGCATACGCGAGTACGTGAGCTATCTCAACCGCAACAAGACCCCTTTGCACGGCGACGTCATATACATGGCCGGCGAGCGGGAGGACTCCGAGTGCGAGATAGCCATGCAGTATAACGACGGCTACAACGAGATGCTCGTCTCCTTCGCGAACAATATACACACGCCCGAGGGCGGCATGCACGAGACGGGCTTCAAGGCGGCGCTCACCCGCGCGCTGAACGCCTACGCGAAGAAGGCGAACCTCCTCAAGGACGTGGACGGCCTCTCCGGCGAGGACTGCCGCGAGGGCCTCACGGCGGTAATATCCGTGAAGCTCACGAACCCGCAGTTCGAGGGGCAGACCAAGGCCAAGCTCGGCAACAGCGATATGCGCACGCTGGTGGACAGCGTCGTGAGCGACAAGCTCGAGCAGTTCCTCGAGGAGAACCCCGCCGTGGGGCGGACGATAATAGAGAAGGCCCTCACGGCCAACAAGGCCCGCGCCGCCGCGAGGAGGGCGCGCGAGAACGTCCGGAGGAAAAACGCCCTCGAGGGCTCCACCCTGCCCGGCAAGCTCTCCGACTGCAACGAGCGCGACCCCTCGCTCACAGAGCTCTACATCGTCGAGGGCGACAGCGCCGGCGGCAGCGCCAAGAACGGGCGCGACAGCCGCTTCCAGGCCATACTCCCGCTCTGGGGCAAGATGCTCAACGTCGAGAAGGTGCGCGAGGAGAAGGTCTACAATAACGACAAGCTCAACCCAGTCATAACCGCCCTCGGCGCGGGCCTCGGCGACGACTTCGACGTCTCGAAGCTCCGCTACCACAAGGTCATAATAATGGCCGACGCCGACGTCGACGGCAGCCATATAAGGACGCTGCTGCTGACCTTCTTCTTCCGCTATATGCGCCCGCTGGTGGAGAACGGCTACGTCTACGCCGCCGTCCCGCCGCTCTACAAGCTCACGCGCGGCAAGCAGAGCCGCGTCGCCTACTCGGACGCGGAGCGCGACCAGGTGAGCGCCGAAATGCGCGCCGGCAATCCCAACGCGAAGATAGACATCTCCCGCTTCAAGGGCCTCGGCGAGATGGACCCCCACGAGCTCTGGGAGACCACAATGAACCCCGAAACCCGCACCCTCAAACGCATAGAACTCGACGACGCCGTCAAGGCCGACGAGATATTCACCATACTCATGGGTGAAAAGGTAGAGCCCAGAAAGGAGTTTATCGAGCAGAACGCGCGATACGTGGTGAACCTGGACGTGTGATGGGCGGAAATAGGAAAGAACAGAGGCTGAGCAGATACAGCTACTCGGATAATGGAGCATACTTCATCACCATATGCTGCGAGTATATGAGCTGTCTGCTCGGCAGGATATATGTGGACAGGCCGGATATCTGCCCAACCGTAGGGGGCGGCGTCCTCGACGCCCCTTTCCCCGGTATACGCATGGAGCTTACCGAGTGCGGAAGGCTGGTGGACGACAAGATAAAAGAGATGAACGAGCAGTACAAGGGCGTATATGTCGATAACTATGTCATCATGCCCAATCACATACATCTGCTGCTGTCCATAGAACCGACGGAAGGGGCGTCGAGGACGCCG
>DVKN01000250.1 GCA_018716005.1 Candidatus Scatomorpha stercoravium | reverse complement strand
TCGCCGCTCGTGGGCGTCTCGAGCAGGTTGATGCACCTCAGCAGCGTGCTCTTGCCGGAGCCGGAGGCGCCGATTATGCTGGTGACGTCGCCGGGGCGGACGTCGAAGTCTATGTCGCGCAGCACCTCGTTGGAGCCGAAGCTCTTGGAGAGGTGACGGACTTCAAGTATGGCGTCGCTCATTTATCTGTCTCCTCTCATGCTGCCGTTGCGGTTTTTGAGCGCTATGCGTATGCGCTCGCGCTCCTCCTCGCCGGCGCCGAATTCGCCGCTGCGCTCGTCGAAGGGC
Organism: Candidatus Scatomorpha stercoravium; assembly: GCA_018716005.1. Taxonomy (GTDB): domain Bacteria; phylum Bacillota; class Clostridia; order Oscillospirales; family Oscillospiraceae; genus Scatomorpha; species Scatomorpha stercoravium. The sequence continues at coordinate 5,324 of DVKN01000250.1, read as the reverse complement.
GTGCCGCGGTCGGGGTGGCTGTAGGTGCCGGCGGTCATCGTGAGGTTGTCCGCGCCGGCGAGCTCGTAGCTGGAGCTGCCGTCCATGCGCTTTTCGAGCCAGCGCAGGAGGATGGACGCGGTGAGCGTGACGATGAGGTAGCCGGTCATCTCGATGACGGCGCTGGGGAAGTACATATTGTTGACGCCGGTGATGTAGCGGTGGCGGGCGAAGAACTCGGTGAAGCCGATGATGAACATGACCGAGGTGTCCTTCACGTTTATAATGAAGTTGTTGCCTATCTGCGGCATGATGTTGCGTATGGCCTGCGGCAGTATGACGCTTGTCATGGTCTGGAAGTGATTCATGCCTATGCTCTTCGCGCCCTCGGTCTGGCCGGGGTCTATCGAGATTATGCCGCCGCGCACGCTCTCGGCCATGTACGCGCCGGTGTTGATGGACACGATGAGGATGCTGGCGGCCCAGATGCTCTCAAAGTGGTAGGCGTTGTTGGTGAAGTAGGGCAGGCCGTAGAATATGAAGACGGCCTGGAGTATCATCGGGGTGCCGCGGAAGACTTCCACGTAGATGCGCACGATGGCCCGCACGACCTTGAGCAGCACGCGCTTCGCCGCGGAGTCGTTCTTCGAGCAGGGGATCGTGTTGAGTATGCCGCAGGCGAGGCCGATGATGAAGCCCAGCACGGTGGCGATGACGGCGAGGCCGAGCGTGTTGCCCATGTCCCGCAGGTAGGCCATGCCGTAGGCGTCCAGCAGCGCGCCTACGTCACTGAAAAGCTGTGAAAATCTGTCCATTGACGGTTAAGACCCCTTTTTATATATTCGCGGGTACAGGGCGCGCCTTGTGCGGCGCGCCCTGCGTGTCGGCTGCGGATGTGCCCGGCTCAGATTTCGGGCTGGACGGAGATGGCGTAGGCCATGATGGCGTTGAAGTCGTCGCTGTCCATCTGGTTCAGCACGGCGTTCATGGCGTTGAGCAGGGTCTCGTTGCCCTTCTGGACGCTGATGCCGATGTTGACGTTCTCGGCGCGCTCCTCCTCGGTGGCGAACTGGAAGTCGCCGTCGGTGCCGGCGAAGTTGAGGATGACGAGGTTATCGTCCTTCTGGGCGGCGGCGGTGGCGGTGGGGACGTCGGTGCAGATGAAGTCGCACTGGCCGGTGGTGAGGGTCATAATCATGCTCGGCGCGGTGTCGGCCGGGGCGAGCAGGTTGGCGTCGGGGATCTGGGGCAGGCAGGAGTCGTACCAAATGGTGCCGCTCTGCGCGGTGCAGGTGCCGCCGGCGAGGTCCTGGATGCCGGTGGCGGAGGCGTACTCGCTGTCCTTGGTGGTGACGACGACGATGTCGGCGTAGTAGTAGGGGCCGGCCATGTCGACCTGGGCCATGCGGTCGGCGGTCATGCTCTGGCCGGCGATGTTGGCGTCATAGAGGCCGCTCTGCACGCCCGGGGCCAGGGAGTCCCACGCGCTGGAGACTATCTCGAGCTCCCAGCCGTAGACGTCGCAGATAATCTGGGCCATCATGACGTCGTAGCCGTTGGCGTAGCTGCCGGAGACGTTGGAAATCTCGACGGCGCCGTTGGAGTCGTCCATCTGCGTCCAGTTGTAGGGGGCGTAGGCGCACTCCATGGCGACGGTGAGGACGCCGTCCTCGACGCCCTGCACGGCGGCGGCGTCGATGTCCTCGGGGACGGTCAGCGCGGCGATGACCGCGTCGGCGGCCGCCTTCGGGTCGGCGGTGGGGGCGACGGACTCCTCCGTATCGGCAGGCTCCCCGCCGCAGGCGGCGAGGGCGAATACCATGGCGAGGGCCATGAGCATGGCAAGGAATCTTCTGGTCATTTTCATTTTCCTTTCGTTTCTCATTCAGCGCGAATCATTCGCGGCGGGTCTCGCGCCCGCTGGGCTGGATTGCGAAGCTCAAGGAAAACGAAAATTACCGCCTTGAACTTCTTCTCCCGGTGGTGAAGTTCAATGGCGGCAACAAATGCTTTCACTGATTTCGATAGCGCTCCACAACCGTGACAGTCCGACGGATGTTATCCCCCGGCCCGGCAGCCGCACGCTCAGACACCCGTGCGGTACCTCGGCGGCTTCCCCTTTCCGCACACGCTGTCTGGCGTTTCGTCGTGCGTACTCTTGTCGGCCGCGCCTCTATCTCTTTCGTATGAAATTGGCTCTATTATACACGCTGCATGGAGGATGTCAAGGGGTAATTTTTGATTTCCCCGTGAAAAAGGGCCCTCAGGCATAAAATCCGCCGCCCGGCAGCGCGCCGGACGGCGGATTTGGCCGCGGGTCACGCGCCGCGGCCGCCGGAAAACGCCTTATTCCGGATGGAATTCGTCCTTCCCGGCCCCGCAGAGGGGGCAGACCCAGTCGTCGGGCAGGTCGTCAAACTTTGTCCCGGCGGGCAGGCCGAGCTCGAGAGGGGAGGTCTCCTCGTCGAAAACATAGCCGCACAGCTCGCAGACGTACTTCATGGCTCACACTCCTTTTCCCATATTATGTAGTTGTTAAAATAACAACTTGTTCCCCTTATAAGCAGGGCCCCGCCGCGGCGGAGACGGGGCCCGCGAATTCGCTCAGTTCTGGTCGTGGTTCGCGCCGTGGCAGCCGCAGTGGTCTTCGCCGTGATGGCCGCAGTGGTCGCCGTGCTCGCCGTCGTGATGGTCGCAGTTGGGGTTGGGGTTGTAGGCGAGGTTGCCGTTCAGCAGGGCCTCGACGGCGTAATCGGCGAGGCCGGTGATGCCGCCGAAGACGCGGATGCCGCACATGCCGAGGGCGTTGACCGCGCCGGGCCCGATGCCGCCGCAGATGAGCGTGTCCACGCCGTGCCTCATGAGGAAGGCGGCGAGGGCCTCGTGGCCGGCGCCGGCGGTGTCGATGACCTCGCTGGAGACGACCTTGCCGTCCTCGACGGTGTAGAGCTTGAAGCGCTCGGTGTGGCCGAAGTGCTGGAAAATCATTTCATTTTCGTCGTAGGTGACTGCTACTTTCATGTGTATCCTCCTGTGCGCGGGGCGCAAAATAGTTACTGTGTTAATTAAAGACCCTTTGGGCCGATAAGTCAAGGACAATTTGTAAATTAAGATTGGCCCAAGAAGCAATGGACAAACGCGCGTGTACAATGGTATAATATTTTTCTCAGGGAGGTGAGGAGATGCCTGACGCCGATATACTCGAGACCCTGGCGCCGGAGAAGACCATCATGGAGACGCTCACGGAGCTGCTCGCGATGGACATAGGCGGCTTTTCGCTGGGCAACATACTCGCGGCGGCGGTGATTTTCGTCATCTGCCTCGTGCTCATAAAGCTCTGCCTGCGCATCACGCGCCGCGCGCTCGCGAAGACGAAGCTCGACGACGCCGTGAAGCGCGTCATAGTGAACCTCGAGCGGATAGTGCTCTGGGCGACGGCGTTGCTCATGATAATGGGCAAGCTCAACATCTCCACGACCTCGCTCGTGGCGCTCTTCAGCGTGGCAGGCCTCGCGCTGAGCCTCTCGCTGCAAAATACGCTCTCGAACGTCTTCGCGGGCATCACGCTGCTGGTGACGCGGCCCTTCAAGGCCGGGGACTTCATCGAGAGCGGCACGACGAGCGGCACGGTGCTCAGGACCGGGCTCTTCTATGTGACGCTGCGCACCTTCGACAACAAGGAGATACACGTCCCCAACAGCGACATCGCCGCGAGCCGCCTCACGAACTATACATCCGAGGCCACGCGCCGCGTAGACCTCAGCTTCGGGCTCGAATACTCCTGCGACGCCGGGGCCGTCCGCGAGGCCCTGCTCGCCGCCGCCGCGGAGAACGGAAAAGTGCTGCCCGAGCCCGCGCCCGCCGTCGTGGTCAACGCCTACCAGGCCAGCAGCGTGCTCTACACCCTCCGCTGCTGGGCCGCCACCGAGGACTACTGGGACGTCTACTACGCCCTAAACGAGAGCGCCCGCCGCCACCTCGAAGCCGCCGGCCTCGCCATGGCCTTCGACCGCATGGACGTGAGGATAGTGAAGGACTAAGACGGCGGGCTGTTTCTCGCCTGGCGGCGAGAGGGCGGGCGGGGTCGCCCGCCCGTGGGACTCGAAGGGGAAAATGTATCGCAGAGACGTACGAAACGCAGCCACCCCCACGCCGCCAGTCCAATGCCGGCGCAGCCGGCGAGGACTCGCACCACCCCGGTTAGCCGCCTGAAAGTCCGCGCCCACTTTGGTAGGGCGCGCGAATTAGTGCGCCCGGCAGCGACAACGTCGGATTTCTGCCCAACAGCCGCCCGTCGGTCGCGGGGCGGCAGCATTACGCCGGTCGCCCGAGCCGTAAGTGCGCGCTTTGTGCAGCCGCCGATTTCACCTCAAGGCGGCCCGGCTCCGCAGCTTTCCCGACTGACAGACCACCCAAAGCGTTTTTCCTTTCGGGGAGTCTGAGGGACGCTTTCTTTTGTCGCCGCAAAAGAAAGCGCCCCTCAGGAAAAGCCGATTTAACCGCATGGTAAAAATTTTAAGAATAAAACTCACATACACGGAGGTAACACCATGGGCAAAAAGATAGTCATCGTCGGCGGCGTCGCCGGCGGAGCCACCGCGGCCGCGAGGCTGCGCCGCCTGGACGAGAGCGCCGAGATAACCGTAATAGAGCGCACCGGCTTCGTCTCCTACGCCAACTGCGGCCTGCCCTATTACGTGGGCGGCGTGATTCCCGAGAAGAAGTCCCTCACGCTCCAGACCCCGCAGAGCTTCAGGAGCCGCTTCAACATAGACGTGCGCGTTGAGAGCGAGGTCACGGCGATAGACCGCGGGAATAAGCGCGTTACGGTCAAAAATCTCGCCGGCGGCGGCGAATACACCCTCGATTACGACAAGCTTATCCTCTCCCCCGGCGCGAAGGCCATGGTGCCGGACACCCCGGGCGTACACTCGGAGCGCGTATTGAAGCTGCGCACTGTCGAGGACGCGCTGGAGATGCGCCGCCGCGTCGTCGAGGAGAAGCCGGAGCGCGTCGTCGTCGTGGGCGGCGGCTTCATCGGCCTCGAGGCCGCGGAGAACCTCGCCGAGGCGGGCGTGGGCGTGACGATACTCCAGCGCAGCGAGCAGGTCATGCCGCCGCTGGACTGGGATATGGCCTGCGAGCTCCACGCCGAGCTCAGGAAGAACGGCGTCGACCTGCGCTTCAAGCACGCGGTCGAGAGCTATGAGGAGACGGAGAACGGCGTCCGCGTCCACGTCAAGGGCCGCGAGAGCATAGACTGCGCCTTCGTCGTCCTCGCCGTCGGCGTTGTGCCGGAGAGCGAGCTCGCGAAGGCTGCCGGGCTCGAGCTCGGGCCCAAGGGC
>DVKN01000249.1 GCA_018716005.1 Candidatus Scatomorpha stercoravium | reverse complement strand
GCTGCGGCTACCGCGGCGAGGGCAAGGCGCTCAAGATCGCGGGCTGGTGCTCCGAACACGGCATCGGCTGCGACATTATGGACGCCGTCAAGCTCGACGGCGACGTCGTGAGCTCGACGCGCATACGCAAGCTGATCGCCGATGGCGACATGGAGGAGGCCAACCGGCTGCTCGGCCACCCGCACTGCCTCGTGGACACCGTGCATTACGGCTTCCAGCTCGGCGGCAAGCTCGGCACTCCGACCATCAATATGCGCTTCGCCGAGGGCGTGCTCGTCCCGCGCCACGGCGTCTACGCCGCGAAGGTGTTCCTCGATAACGGCGCGGAGCACATGGCGGTCACGAACGTCGGAGTGCGCCCGACCGTCTCGGGCAGCGACCGCGTGAGCGTCGAGAGCTACATCCTCGACTTCGAGGGCGACCTCTACGACCACACCGTCCGCGTCGAGTTCCACCACTTCATCCGCGACGAGCGCAAATTCAGCGGCGTCGACGAGCTGAAGGCGCAGATACTTCGTGACGCGGAGACCACCCGCGAATACTTCGCCAAAGCGTAAATTTGGCCCGGGCGGCCGAAAATTCGGCCCGCCCGGGCTTTTTGCGCGCCCGCACGGAAAAAGCCCCGGTCGCCCGGGGCTTTTCCGCGCTTACGCGCTCTCGAGAGGTGATGTTTAAAGCTTGATGGAAAGCTTGTACGCGGTGTAGATGGCGTCCATGATCTTCGCCGGGCCTTTCGCGTCGCCGACGAGGTAGACCTCCTTGCCGGAGCCCTTGAGCTCGTCATAGAGCGCGTGCTGCGCCGCGGCGCCGAAGGCGTAGACGACGGTATCGGCCTCGATCTTGCGGACCTTGCCCTTGAATTTGACCATCACGCCGCCGTCGACTATCTCGAGCGGGGTGGTGTTGGTGCAGACGGTCATGCCGGCCTTGGCGATGCGCTCGCTGTAGGCCAGGGCGTCAGTGGAGGCTACGCCCTTCATTATCTGCGGGCCGCGGCCGACGAGCGTCACGTCGTGGCCGTTCTCGGCCAGCCAGAGCGCGGTCTCGCTGCCTACGAGTCCGACGCCGAGCATTACGACCTTGTTGCCGACCTTGACCTTGCCGTTGAGGACGTCGGCGGCGTCCACGGCGTGCTCGGCGCCGGGCAGGTGGCAGGCCTTGGGCTTGCTGCCCGTGGCGCAGATGACGGCGTCGTAGCCGTTCAGGTCGTCGGCTGTCGCCTCGCGGCGGACGATGTTGACGCCCTGCTTGTTCACGGCGGTGATGAGGTAGTCCTTCAGGCCGCGGATGTCGGCCTTGAACTCGGGGACGGAGGCCTCGTTGAGCTGCCCGCCGAGCTCGCCCTTCTCAAAGACGGTGACGGAGTGCCCGCGCAGGGAGAGGACGCGCGCGGCCTCGAGGCCGGCGGGGCCGCCGCCCACGACGGCGATGTTCTTTTTCACCGCGGCGGGGGTGATCTCCAGCTCGCCCTCGCGGCTGATCTGCGGGTTGAGCGCGCAGCTGACGGCCTTGTAGCAGTAGAAGGTGCGCTCGAGGCAGCCCTCGTTGCAGCGGATGCAGGGACGGATGTCCTCGGGGTGGTCGGCCTCGGCCTTCTTAGGCCACTCGGGATCCGCCCAGAGCGGGCGCCCCAGCCCGACGAAGTCGCCCTTGCCGGAGGCGATGACCTCCTCGGCGAGCTCCGGCGTGTTGATGGAGCCGGAGGCGATGACCGGGACGGAGACGACCTTCTTGATGGCCTCGGCCGCCCAGACGTTGTGCCCATGGTCCATAGCCATCGGGGAGGTCTGGTGTATCATGGTGTGGTGGTCGCCGCCGGAGATGTGGAAGGCGTCGATGCCCTCGTTCTCGAGCGCCTTGGCGAGCACGAGCGTGTCCTCTATCGGGAAGCCGTCGGGCTCGTAGTCCGTGCCGCTCAGGCGGATGGTGACGGGGAAGTCGGGGCCGACCTTCTTGCGCACGTCGCGCGCGATCTCGATGTAGATGCGCATGCGGTTCTCAAGCGTGCCGCCGTAGAGGTCGGTGCGGTGGTTCGTAGTGGGGGAGAAGAAGTTCGTCAGCAGATAGCCGTGTGCGCCGTGGATCTCGACGAGGTCGAAGCCGGCGACCTTCGCGCGCCAGGCCGCGTCGCCGAAGGCGTGGACTATGTCCTGGATCTCCTCGATGGTCAGCACGTGGGGCACGGCCTGCAAGCCGTACTGATCCCATAACTTCGGCCAGGGGATGGCGCTCGGCGCGCACATGGGCTGTGTGCCCAGGAACTTCTGGCGGCCGCAGTGCTCGATCTGGATGCCGGCGGCGGCGCCGCACTCCTTGATGTTTTCAGCCAGCCAGGTGAGGCCGGGGATGTGCTCGTTCTGCGAGATGCCGAGGTGGCAGTGCGCGCTCTTGGCGCCGATGTCGTCCACATAGGCATACTCGACAATGATCATGCCCGCACCGCCGGAGGCCTGGTTGCGGTAATAGCGTATGAGGCGCTCGGATACGGTGCCGTCCTTGTTGCTCATGCCGGACGACTGCGGCGCCTTCATTACGCGGTTTTTGAGCTCCAGGGTGCCTATGCGGCCCGGCGTAAAGACATGCGGAAACAGTTTGCTTGCCATGGTTTTACCTCCTTAGCTGGCTGTACTTGAATTGACTGCGGTTAATTTATTAACCACCAAGTGCAGTATAAGGCATTGACAATAAATAAACGATATCGTATGATACAGTAAAAAAGAATTTTTTGGAGGCCGCCATGGAAGGACATAAAATCAACACCGCGCCGGAATTTGTGCTCACCGACAACCTGAAGGCGCACCGCGGGCTGATCATGAGCGAGGTGCCGGAGCGGCGGCGCTTCAGGAAGGGGCAGCAGCTCAGCCGCGGAGGCACGCCCTCGCCGCAGGTGTACTTTATCCTGGAGGGCGTGGCGCGCGCGAGCGTGGTGAACGTATACGGCTATGAGCGCACGCTCGGCTACCTCCGGCAGAACACCATCTGCTGCATGGACGCGCTGCGCCATGACGCCGGCGTCTCCGTGACCATAACGGCGCTCACCACGCTGCGCGCGGTGCCGCTCACGCTCGCGGACATGTCGCGCCTCATG